>NZ_JARVSS010000015.1:0-260456 GCF_030209095.1 Pseudomonas sp. lyk4-R2A-8 | reverse complement strand
TGGGGAACGATCAGAATCGCAACAGCGGGTGAGGGTGCACTTGCAGGATGCGGGCTGGTTGGATGAGGCGGCATTGAAAGCGTCGGGTGTGCAGGGTGTGATGGTGTTGGCGGGAGGAGTGGTACACCTGCTCACCGGCCTCTGATCCAAGGAGAGATCACAATGTGGGAGAGGGCTTGCCCTCGATGATCGTTCCCACGCTCCGCGTGGGAACGCCGCTCTGGACGCTCTGCGTCCGCTCTTAAAGTCGTGACGCAGAGCGTCACCGGATGCATTCCCACGCGGAGCGTGGGGAACGATCATAACGGAGGGGTTTCTTCCGGCGGCTTGGTCTTGTCCACACCCGGCACATGCAAATTGCCTTCGACCACCTGGTTGCCTTCCAGCTGCGGCTGGGTCACCCAGGTGAGGATGTCGTAGTAACGCCGGATGTTCGCCACGAAGTGCACCGGTTCACCGCCGCGTGCGTAGCCGTAGCGGGTTTTGCTGTACCACTGCTTCTGCGACAGGCGCGGCAGCATTTTTTTCACGTCCAGCCACTTGTTCGGGTTCAAGCCTTCTTTTTTTGCCAGCAGCCGCGCGTCGTCCAGGTGGCCGGTGCCCACGTTGTAGGCCGCGAGGGCGAACCAGGTGCGATCCGGCTCAGCGATGCTGTCGTCCAGTTCGTTTTTGATCCTGGCCAGGTACTTGGCGCCGCCCATGATGCTTTGCTTGGCGTCCAGCCGGTTGGACACGCCCATTGCCTGGGCGGTGTTCTGGGTCAGCATCATCAGGCCGCGCACGCCGGTCTTGGAGGTGACCGCCGGCTGCCAGAGTGACTCCTGGTAGCCGATGGCGGCCAATAGGCGCCAGTCGACCTTTTCTTCCTTGGCGTAGGCCCGGAAGTGCTTTTCGTACTTGGGCAGGCGCTGCTGCAAATGCTGGGCAAAGGTGTAGGCGCCGACGTAGCCGAGCACATCGACATGCCCGTAGTAGCGGTCTTTGAGCCGTTGCAGGGTGCCATTCTTTTGCACCTTGTCGAGGTAACCGTTGATTTCGTTGAGCAGGCTGTTGTCGTCACCGGCGGCCACGGCCCAGCTCTGGTTGCTGGCATCGCCCAGGTCGAACGCGACGCGCACATTGGGAAAGTACACCTGGTTCATCGCCACTTCGTTGGAGTCCACCAGGGTCAGGTCGATTTGCCCTTCGTCGACCATGCGCAGCAGGTCGACCACCTCGACGGCGTCGGATTCTTCGTATTCGATGGCGGGATTCTGCTTTTTAAGCTCGGCCAGTTGTTCGGCGTGGGTGCTGCCCTTGAGCACCATGATCTTCTTGCCCACCAAGTCCGCCGCATTGGTCGGGCGCGACTGGCCGTTACGGTAGATAACCTGCGGGGTCACTTCCAGGTACGGGTGGGAGAAACGTACCTGCTGCTGGCGCTCCTGGCTGCTGACCAGGCCGGCGGCGGCGAGCACCGGGCCGTTGGGTTTGCCCAACTGGCCGAACAGGTCGTCAAGGTTGTCGGCGGTCTCGATTTCCAGCTTCACCCCCAGGTCATCGGCAAAACGCTTGACCAGTTCGTATTCGAAACCGGTTTCACCGTTGCGGTCCTGGAAATAAGTCGCCGGGCTGTTTCGGGTAATCACCCGCAATACGCCATCCTCCTTGATTCGCTCGAGCGTGCTGGGCTTATCAACACAGGCGCTGAGCATCAGGAAGAGTCCGGTTGCGATGAGCCATCTGGCGCATCGCGGGCGCAAAGCAGTTGGGGAGAACATCTGCGCAGTATACGCAAACGGCCCACGGCGCCATATCTCGACAGCGGCGGACTTGTCTGCTAGCGCCGCTGAAACTGTGCTGCAGCCCGCAGAAATGGGCATTGGCGGGCGATTGTGACGGTTAAAATAACTGCGCCCAATAGCGGCGATAACGCGTCGGCGGCCTGCAATGTCGGCCAACTGACGTTCGGCAGCGGCCAGCGGTGCCGTTTCGGGTGCCGTTGGCGGCGGTTTACGCTAGAATGCACGGCCTCAAAGCACACCCCTTCCCGAGGCTGTCCCGAAGATGTTGATCCTGCGCGGCGCTCCTGCCCTTTCTGCCTTTCGCCACAGCAAACTCCTTGAGCAACTGAGCCAGAAGGTTCCAGCTGTTACAGGCCTGTATGCTGAATTTGCTCACTTCGCCGACGTAACCGGCGTCTTGACCGCCGACGAACAGCAAGTGCTGGCACGCCTTCTGAAGTACGGTCCCAGCGTTCCCGTTCAAGAGCCCACCGGCCGCTTGTTCCTGGTTCTGCCACGGTTCGGCACCATCTCGCCCTGGTCGAGCAAGGCCAGCGATATCGCCCGTAACTGCGGCCTGTCGAGCATCCAGCGCCTGGAACGCGGTATCGCCTTCTACGTCGCCGGGCAGTTCAGCGACGCCGAAGCCGAGCTGATCGCCAGCAGCCTGCACGACCGCATGACCCAGATCATCGTCGGCCAGCTGGAACAGGCCGCCGGCCTGTTCAGCCACGCCGAGCCCAAGCCGCTGACCGCGATCGACGTGCTCGGCGGTGGCCGCGCCGCCCTCGAGAAGGCCAACACCGAACTGGGCCTGGCCCTGGCCGAAGACGAGATCGACTACCTGGTCAACGCCTTCAACGGCCTCAAGCGCAACCCGCACGACATCGAACTGATGATGTTCGCCCAGGCCAACTCCGAGCATTGCCGTCACAAGATCTTCAACGCCAGTTGGGACATCGACGGCGAAAGCCAGGAAAAAAGCCTGTTCGGCATGATCAAGAACACCTACGTGATGCACAGCGAAGGCGTTCTGTCGGCTTATAAGGACAACGCCTCGGTGATCGTCGGCAGCGTCGCCGGCCGTTTCTTCCCAGACCCGGAAACCCGCCAGTACGGCGCGGTGCAGGAGCCGGTGCACATCCTGATGAAGGTCGAGACCCACAACCACCCGACCGCGATTGCCCCGTTCCCTGGCGCAGCTACCGGTTCGGGTGGCGAAATCCGTGACGAAGGTGCCACCGGCCGTGGCGCCAAGCCCAAGGCGGGCCTCACCGGTTTCACCGTGTCCAACCTGCAGATCCCGGGCTTCGAACAGCCTTGGGAAGTGCCGTACGGCAAGCCTGAGCGCATCGTCACCGCGCTGGACATCATGATCGAAGGCCCGCTCGGCGGCGCGGCGTTCAACAACGAATTCGGGCGTCCGGCGCTCACCGGTTACTTCCGTACCTTCGAACAGTCCATCACCACCCCGCGTGGCGACGAGGTGCGCGGTTACCACAAGCCGATCATGTTGGCCGGCGGCATGGGCAACATCCGTGAAGAACACGTCAAGAAAGGCGAGATTCTGGTCGGCTCCAAGCTGATCGTGCTCGGGGGCCCGGCAATGCTGATCGGCCTGGGCGGCGGCGCGGCTTCCTCCATGGCCACCGGCACCAGCTCGGCGGACCTGGACTTCGCTTCGGTACAGCGCGAAAACCCTGAGATGGAGCGCCGCTGCCAGGAAGTCATCGACCGTTGCTGGCAGTTGGGTGACAAGAACCCGATCAGCTTCATCCACGACGTCGGCGCGGGCGGCCTGTCCAACGCCTTCCCGGAACTGGTCAACGACGGCGACCGCGGTGGCCGCTTCGAACTGCGCAACATTCCAAACGACGAGCCGGGCATGGCCCCGCACGAAATCTGGAGCAACGAATCCCAGGAACGCTACGTACTGGCGGTCGGCCCTGACGACTTTGCGCGCTTCCAGGCCATCTGCGAGCGCGAGCGCTGCCCGTTTGCCGTGGTCGGCGAAGCCACTGCCGAGCCGCAACTGACCGTCACCGACAGCCACTTCGGCAACAGCCCGGTGGACATGCCGCTCGAAGTGCTGCTGGGCAAAGCCCCGCGCATGCACCGTTCGGCGGTACGTGAAACCGAGTTGGGCGATGATTTCGACCCAAGCGCCCTGGACCTGGCCGACAGTATCGAACGCGTGCTGCATCACCCGGCCGTGGCGAGCAAAAGCTTTCTGATCACCATCGGCGACCGCACCATCACCGGCCTGGTGGCCCGTGACCAAATGGTCGGCCCGTGGCAGGTGCCAGTGGCCGACGTGGCCGTCACCGCCACCAGTTTCGACGTCTATACCGGTGAAGCCATGGCCATGGGCGAACGTACCCCGCTGGCCCTGCTGGACGCTCCGGCGTCGGGCCGCATGGCCATCGGTGAAACCCTCACCAACATCGCCGCGTCGCGCATCGGCAAGCTGTCCGACATCAAATTGTCGGCCAACTGGATGTCCGCCGCCGGTCACCCCGGTGAAGACGCGCGCCTGTACGACACCGTAAAAGCGGTCGGCATGGAGCTGTGCCCGGAGCTGGGCATCACCATTCCGGTGGGCAAGGACTCGATGTCCATGGCCACCCGCTGGAACGAAGACGGCACCGACAAGAGCGTCACCTCGCCGCTGTCGCTGATCGTCACCGGTTTCGCGCCGGTCACCGATATCCGCCAGACCCTGACCCCGCAACTGCGCATGGACAAGGGCACCACCGACCTGGTGCTGATCGACCTGGGCCGTGGCCAGAACCGCATGGGCGCCTCGATCCTGGCGCAGACCCACGGCAAACTCGGCAAGCAGGCCCCGGACGTCGACGACGCCGAAGACCTCAAAGCCTTCTTCGCCGTGATCCAGGGCCTCAACGCCGACGGCCACCTGTTGGCCTACCATGACCGTTCCGACGGCGGCCTGCTGACCAGTGTGGTCGAGATGGCCTTCGCCGGTCACTGCGGCCTGAACATCGTGCTCGACAGCGTTGCCGAGGATGCGTCCGAGATCAACGGCATCCTGTTCAACGAAGAGTTGGGTGCGGTGATCCAGGTACGCCAGGACGCGACCCCGGATGTGCTGGCTCAGTTCAGCGCCGCCGGCCTGGCCGATTGCGTGGCGGTGATCGGTCAGCCGATCAACAACGGCGAAATCAACATCTCGTTCAACGGCGACACCGTGTTCACCGGCCAGCGCCGTCTGCTGCAACGCCAGTGGGCCGAGACCAGCTACCAGATCCAACGCCTGCGCGACAACGCCGACTGCGCCGAGCAGGAATTCGACGTGATCCTGGAAGAAGACAACCCGGGCCTGAGCACCAAGCTCAGCTTCGACGTCAACCAGGACGTCGCCGCGCCGTACATCAAGAAAGGCATCCGCCCACAAGTTGCCGTGCTGCGTGAGCAGGGCGTCAACGGCCAGGTGGAAATGGCGGCCGCGTTCGACCGCGCCGGCTTCAATGCGATCGACGTGCACATGAGCGACATCCTCGCCGGTCGCGTCGACCTCAACGAGTTCAAGGGCCTGGTGGCCTGCGGTGGTTTCTCCTACGGCGACGTGCTGGGTGCCGGCGAAGGCTGGGCCAAGTCGGCGCTGTTCAACAGCCGTGCCCGCGATGCGTTCCAGGGGTTCTTCGAGCGCAACGACAGCTTCACCCTGGGTGTGTGCAACGGTTGCCAGATGATGTCCAACCTCAGCGAACTGATCCCGGGCAGCGAGTTCTGGCCGCACTTTGTGCGCAACCGCTCCGAGCAGTTCGAAGCCCGCGTGGCCATGGTGCAGGTGCAGGAGTCCAACTCGATCTTCCTGCAAGGCATGGCCGGTTCGCGCATGCCGATCGCCATCGCCCACGGTGAAGGCCATGCCGAGTTCGCCAGCGAAGAAGCGTTGCTCGAAGCCGACCTGTCCGGCACCGTGGCTCTGCGATTCGTCGACAACCACGGTAAAGTCACCGAGACCTACCCGGCCAACCCTAACGGCTCGCCGCGCGGGATCACCGGCCTCACCAGCCGCGACGGTCGCGTGACCATCATGATGCCGCACCCGGAGCGTGTGTTCCGTGCCGTGCAGAACTCGTGGCGCCCGGAAGAGTGGGACGAAGACGGCGCCTGGATGCGCATGTTCCGCAACGCGCGCGTGTGGGTGAACTAAGGCGGTGTACAAGCTCAGCTTCTTCGTGCCCGACAGCCATGTGGAGACGGTGAAAGCCGCCGTCTTCGAAGCCGGCGGCGGGCGCATCGGCGACTACGACAGCTGCGCCTGGCAAGTGCTGGGCCAGGGCCAGTTTCGCGCGTTGGACGGCAGCCAGCCGTTTATCGGGCAAGTGGGCCGGGTTGAAGTGGTCGAGGAATGGAAGGTCGAGCTGGTGGTGGCGGATGAACTGATCGGAGCGGTGGTGGCCGCGCTCAAACTCAGCCACCCGTACGAAACGCCGGCGTATGAGGTATGGCAGCTGGCGGACTTTTGAGCCGCCCGCTGCAACCACGGGAAACCCGCTGGGCCGTCTGGCCAGCGGGTTTTTTGTTGACTGCGTTTCAGGGCGCGGGTGTCAGGTGCACCTCGGCCTTGAGCGTTTCGATCAGAATGTCTTGGTCTTCAAAGCGCCGTGCATCGAAGCCCCAGCGGTTGATGAAAAACAGCCCGTTATCGTCCACCTGGATGGGTGTGGAAATAATCTCTCCCGTGTTGGAGTGATGCAGCAAATGGGTCTCGGCGGCCGAAGGGCGCTCGATCAGGAAGTGACCGGGTTGGTTCAGGCGTGACCGGTCAACCGGGACAAAAGGCGCAGGCGCCTCCCTGGTGGCGACCTCGACCTCCAGCTTGAAGTCGCTGCGCACCGCCTTCCAGCGTCCGGGCATGCCTTCTTGCTTGGCCTCCCAGAAACCAGGATGAATGCGTTTGCCCAAGCCAGATGCGGTGTCTTGCACATGCAGGCTGACTGCATCCTGCAGTTGCACCAGGCCGGGAACGCTCTGGTAAGTATTGGTATGCGAGCTGCCGACGAAGGCCACCCACTTATGAGGACCGTGGCGGGCCTGGTCGTCTTGAATAACTCGCGAGGCGAAGTAGTTGAACATCTGTGTCCGGGATTTGCCATTGCCGCGCAAGCCGCGCAGGTGATAGCTGGCGGTGCAGTCCAGTGCCCGTACGCGAATACCGTGCTTGGCCGCAGCCTGGATGGTGTTCGAGTAGGTATCAAGGCCCCTATACCTAGGCATATGGCCGCCGTCTTGAGCTTTCAAATAAGACTTGAGACGTTCCGGAAAGCGTTGAGTGCGATGGAATATGTCCAGCTCGGCCTGGTGCAAATCCGTCAGCAGGTGTTCGACGTAGAGTGTCTGGAAGCCTGCTTCCTTGATGCTTTTCATATGGGTCCTGAGCAGCGCTTTGCTTGACTGTGCATTGTGCGCTTCACCGATCACCAACCCGGAGAAAGGCCCGTCCGCCACTTGCTTGAGAAACGATTCCAGCGTTACCTCGGCCGGTACCGTCGGCAATATGGGGCGCGGTGCGGGCGCATAGTCGGTGAAGAAGTGCTCGGCGGCTTCCTTCAGGCGTGAGCGGGTTTTCTGGAAGGCATTGAACGCCTCGACGTGAAGTGGGCTGGAGGGCCCGTAGCGGGTGTCCAGGCCGCGGGGGTGCATCGACAACTCGGCCAGGGTTGCATGATGCTCGGCTACTGAATCGAACTCACTGAAATGCTGCGTCGCCGCACGAGGGCTCGCAGCGGAGGCGGGCGGCGCTTCGGCGGCCTTGTAGGCGGTCTGCAGCGTGAGCTTATAGTCGCCCTTGGCCAAGGCATCCCCCGGTATGGCTCCGGCGGCGTCCGCCCAGATACCCACCGGTTGGCCGGCGGAGACGTCTTGAATGCGCAACGCGATGGTTTTATGCAGGTCCGCAAGCCCGGGCACCTGTTCGAACGTGCTCATGCGGGTCTGATCCACCAGGGCCACCCAGCGTTCATCGGGCGCGGCGGCGACGTCGGCTTCGAGCAGGCGATGCGAGTAGAAATTGCGCAAGTTGTTGCTACGCGGGGTGGTGGGCGCGGTCTCACCCAATTGCAGGGCGTCTTCCAATTGGTATGACGTCGAGGCATCCAGCGGCAATAGCTTCACCCCTTTTTCACGCGCCTTGCGCGCCAGGGCCAGGTACGAGTATTGAGCGCCCTGGCTGAAACCCAAGGCCTTGTCGACGGCCGCCAAGTGTTTTTCGATATGCCGCCAGGATTTACCGGCGTTGAACTTATCCAGCTTGAGGCGGAACACATCGGCCGGCAGGTATTCCACGTACAGGCGCTTGAGGCCTTGTCGGACCAGCGCATCCATGTTGTCGATCAGGAACTGCTTACTGGCGATGGAGGCGGCAACCTGGCCGATGATCCAGCCTGAACGTTCTTTGAACAACTGCTGGATGATGTGTTCGGCGCTGGCACTGGCCTCGAACAGGAGCACGTCGACACGCGGGACAATCGGCTCCAGCGCATCGAAAAAAGCCTTGGCATCGCGGGTCAGCCGTTCAACCTGCTGCAGGTAGAGCGTGCGGATCGGGCGCAGTTCGTCGATGACTGTCGGCAGAGCGTGCAACGGGCTATTGGTCGCCCACTCGCTTTGTGCCATCAGGTCGGCCTTGAGCTGCGGGTCCATTACCCGTTCAAGATCACGCCAGTGTTTGGCAGGCATTTCATAAGGCTTGAGTGTCTCGGGCGAGTTCGGGAGTTTTTCAAACTTGGGCGCGCCGCCCGACACGCCACTGCGCACCCATCCACCGTCGGCGGTCGGCGTTGCCAGGCGGGTGGTCGACCGCAGTTGCCCGCTGGTCGGGTCCAGTCGGTACAACAGGTAACGCCCCAATACATCCGGTGTTTTGGGCGCCCAATGTGGCTGGCCGTAGAAGAGCACCGGCTGCATGTTCGAGAGCGCCGGCCGGGCGCTTTCCAGGGTCTGCAGGCGGTTCATGGCCCGGGCATGTTCGGGGCTGGCGGCCGGTAGGCGCGACGGACGGCTAAATCGTGGCAGTGCGCGCAACGCCGGGCGCAGGTCGGTCAGCAGGCCGCCGGCGCTGTTGAACAAGTAGCCCATGAAGTGCTCAAAGGCGCCAGCGTTGTCGCCCTGGTGATAAGCGTGCAGGGCGAGCATGGCGTCCTTGAAGGCCAGCAACAGGCCGGTAGCCAGACTCACGAGCGGGAAGGGGGCGGTGGCAACGGCCGCTATCCACTCCACACAGCTCCAGACGATCGCGCCGATCATCTGCGTGCGGTCCGATGTCGAACCTCGGACGTCATCGATCCGGCGCTGCAATTTCATGTTGTACAAGGCTTGGCGCAGGTCGAGCAGTGGGGTTACGCGACGGGTGGAGTCGTAGCGCGCAGGGCTGATATCGGTTTTATTCAGGTGTTCAGGCAGCGCTTTGCGTGCGTTTTCCAGGAAGCTGCGCATACGAACCTGGGACTGTCGGGCCATGCGACTGCAAAGGTACTCGATCATGCCTGGCTGCTTTTTCAACAGGTAATTGAACTGCCGCGCTTCGCGAAACTGAATGCCATCCGGAGCCTGGGGCGTGTAAAGCAGGACGGGGTTGTCGGCATGGCTGAACAACAGGGTATCGATTACCCATTCACCGTCCACCATCAGGCGGTGGATGGCGTAGTTGCCACGGGTGCGGGCCGATGTATCGCCGAGGCTGGCGATGCTTTTTTCCAACCAGTCCAAGTCCACTGCGGCGATGTGCCCTTGCAATCGCGATTCCAGCGCGGCGCTGTGCATGTGCAGCTGGGTGATCGCCAGGGTTGCGTTGCGCCGGTAGGCATAACCCTGGCTGTCTGGGCTCAGTAGTTCAGCGCGGACTTTGTCGATATACCGTTGGCCGATCCATACCCCCGTGACCGAGCGCGCTACTGTTTGCGCGGTCAAGGTGCTCAAGTCGATGCCTTCGGGTCCCTTGAACGTCGCCGAGCGCGAGAATTTTTCATCGAGAAAACCGATGCCATCGGCATAGCCATCGCGGAACAACTGGGTGTATGTCAAGGGTGGCGGCGTCCAGGTGCCCACCAGCGAAGGTGGCGAGTAGGCCCATACCGTATCCGGATCGACATCGTTACCGGAACGCCCCAGCAACTGGTTCAGTTGCCGCTTGGCCTGTTCGTGCAGGTACGTGGTGAAGCTGGGAAACGTCGACAGGGACAACGGTTCGTCGGTGTAGGCGCGCAAGGCGCCCTCGGCATCCTCGGCCAGCGTCAGGAGTTTTCGCCTGATAGCCTCGGTGGTTGAGCGATACCAGGCCGGTGTGCCGAAGTCGTAGTCATCCGTGCGCGTGGTGAGCACGTGTTCGGCCATGGATGTCAGGCACTGGCGCTGGCTGTCGGCCGGGCTGAAGGTGATTTCGGCGTATTCCTGTGCATGGGGCTTGAAGCTCAGGCCGGTGAGCACTTGCTTCATGGCTTTTTGAAAGCGCAAGGGCACTCGGCTGATCAGGTAGTCGGTCAGCGTACCGGGCGCGGCCTTCACGCCATTGTCCATGGCCCACCCCAGGATGTGCTGCTGGCAGGCCCTGTCGGAATCAAACACCTGGAACTGTTGCTCGCGAGGCGCGCCTGGCGTGCACAACAGCACGCGGGTGACGTGGCCCTGCGGATTTTTCTGGCGCAGTGCCCACATGTCTTGAAGTTGGGCGCCGTGGAGTGAGAGCGTGTTGGCGCTGAGCACCGTGGTGCTCTCCGGGGTGTCGGGACCTTGGCGCAGGCGCTGGATCAGTTGGAAATCATCTTCACCGAGGTGGCCTTGCAGCACGGCGATGTAGGCAAGGGCGTTGATCCGCTGTTCGAGCAGACGTTCGATAGCGTGCCGCACTTCTTCCCGGTGATGCAGCTCGTGCTGTACAGGGGCGAAGGCGACACGCGGGTGCAGGGTTTTCAACTGGTCGACGAGCCATGTCGGGGTCAGGTCAGCGTAGCGCTCGGGCAATGGCGCGTCATTGCAGGTGAGCGTGGTCTGGCTGAGGAAGTCCGAGCCGAACTGTTCGTCGCCGTTATGCAGGCCGCGCAATGCCAGCTCAGTCAACGTATGGGTCTGCTCGTAATGCCCCACGCCCGTAACGAAACGGCGCGTGCTGACTTGCAGGTGTTCCGGCTCCAGGTCGTGGATAGCCAAATCATCGCTCAAACGCTCAAGCCACTCATGGCGTGCCAGGGTGTGCGGGGTGGCGGCGGGGCCGAGCAGGCTCAACAGGGTGTGGCGCGCCTGGTCGTACTCGGCCAGGTGCTGCGCCAACGTCGCACGGCGTGCCTCGCTGGCGCTGCGGTACCAGGCCGGGGCGCTGTAGCGCAGGCAGCGTTCGAGCAAGGCCTGGGCGCGCAGCTCCAGGCGCGCATCGAGGTCGGGCAGGGCGGCGGCGATGGCGCGGTCCAAGTCGTCGATCAGTTGCGCAGCGTCCTGCGTGGGGTTGTCGGCCAGGCTCAGGGCTCGCTCGACATCCGCGCTGCGCTTGTCGACCAGCGCCTGGAACGTGTGTTCGAACAGCGGTTTATCGACGATGGGCGACAGCATCAACGGCCAGATGCCGGCGGCCGTCAGCGCCTGGTAACGGGCCGGCAGCAGGTTCATGAACTCCTCGCGGCCGCTGCGGTGGTCGAGGCTCTTGAGTAAATGCTTATTCAGGTCGGCCAGCGAGTCGAATGACTCAATCCCGCGCAGCGGGGTGAACAGCATCACCTGGCCCACGCCTTGCGTCGTGGTCAGCGCAGTCACTACGGGGCTGTTGAGCTGCGTGACGACGAACGCGCCGGCCAGCTCCACCGTTGCCTGCTGGTAGGTGAACTGCAACGCGTACAGCCCGGGGCGCAGGGTCGGGCCCAGCGGCACTTTGCCGAGGATTTCACCTTCCTGCGGGTGCAGCAGACGATCCTGCACGCCGAGCCTGGCTTCATTACCCAGTGCAGTAAAACCCGCCTCAAAGACCATGAAAGACTTGCGTGGCTTGCCATCGACCTGCTCCCGCAGGTCCATTTCCAGCAGTTGCTTATTCAACGTGGCCTTGAGCTCGGCAAGCAGGGTTTGCCCGCCGGCGCTTTGCAGGTCGAGGTTGTGCAAGGCTTGGTAGTGGCTGCGACCCTTGGCGATGAACTCCTGGTGATAGGGCTTGAGGATACTGTTCAGGCGCTCCAGGTAACGCAGCTCCTGCGACGGCTCGGTCTGCGGCAGCAACGGTGCCTGAGCCTTGAGCAAATGATGGCCGATCTGGTTGAGGTAGCCTTTGATGTCGTCAAAGGACGGGCTGGTCGTGCTCACGGGTACGCGCTCCATGCGAGGGGTAGAGCCCTCAGCATGGAGAACCGTGGTGGGCGGCAGGCCGTAAATAAGTAGCGGGATCAGGCGCAGGGGCGCATGGGAACTGTCAGGTCGGCGGGCTTGCCGGTGACGGCCATGGGGTATCTACACAGCTTCGGTGAACATAAGCTGAGAAATGAGGTTCTTGTGGTAAGCAGGCTTGCCCTGCGCTGGGCTGCGAAGCGGCCCCACTCCAGACAATGTGGTTTTATCTGGTACACCGAGGCGCTTGATTTGGGGGCTGCTTCGCAGCCCAGCGCAGGGCAAGCCTGCTCACCACAGAGTTATGTGTCAGCCTTCAAAATTTGCGGATACCTATGCTGTGACTGCGTTGGAATAGTCGCTTCGGATATTTCCGACAAGTCTTTCAGGTTGTCCCTCGGAACCTGCCTCAATAGCCTCCCACGGTCGCTGAAAAACAGCGATCGGGATTTGAATTCAATGCCCGTTCAGCAACGTCGTATCGGCTTGAGATTCAATAATGAAGTTTCCGGATGTCGTCGTGCCGCGCCTCAATACTCGCACGCCTCTTGGGCAGGCGTTGATTTCAATGTTCAAATCCATCGAAGCGGAATTGATACTTGAGGGCGCTAAGCCTGGCGCGGTCAAGGTGATTGTCTTTGGAGGTTGTGCTGTGCACTTGTACACGCACCATCGTATTTCTTCGGACGTTGATGCGGAGATTTATTGCGTGAGTTTTCGGAACAAACTGCGCCTTCAGACACTGTTGGCAGAATTTCCCGAGCAATTTTTCGACGAGCAGTCTGGTCGCGTGATGGAACTGAACTATGACCTTCAATACCACACTGGCTTCGGCCCACTTCATGAAGATTACTGGGAACGAAGTCTACCTCTGGAAGAGTTTCCTTTGGAGTCCGTACTGCATCTGCATATAGCTGCACCGATTGATATAGCAATCTCAAAATTGGGCAGGGCCACTGATCAAGATATAAGCGACATCATGGCGTTGCTGAGGACCGGTTTCATCCTGACCACTGAGCTCCATGGGCTGGCGTTGCAGGCGATTGATATGTATGTTGGCAACAAAGAGCAGCCTAGATCCATTCTGAGCAATATCTTGCACGATTATCTGGAGACTACAGATGGCGAAGCCTTTTAACGGTCCCGTCCTCTCGTCCGCCTTGGACACGCTGGTCAAAAGTCCTTTGAATCAGGCGGATGACGAGACGCTGGTAAGTGCAGCGAAAGCAGTGTGGTACTCGGACATGAATATTGTGGGTGAAGTGGAGAGTTTTCTGGACGCTCACTCAAGCGAATTGGAGCTTCGTCGCGCAGGTTATTTGCTTGAACGCTTCACACGGTTTTCGTGTGTGACCGATAGCCGGGTAAAGGAGGCGTTGAAGGCTCTTGAGCTGTTTTCAGTTTCAGCCACCAAGCAAGACGTGAAGCCACAGGGCACCGTCGCGCTGCGCAGCCGCCGTGATGAACTGGCGGCTTCCTGGGGGCTGAGTGAGGGGCTGGGTTTGAAGGCTCAGGCGTTGATGCCTTTTCAGACTCGCCATTACGAAGCGCAACAACGCGCGGCGTCTGTGTAAGCGCTTTTCGCGATTAAAAAACCCGGCTCAGGCCGGGCTTTTTTATTCCGAGATGTCTTCAGTTTTCGCAGACTCCTCACAATGAAGCTTTAAGCCCCCGTCCTGATCTGCTGAGCACCGACCAACCGCTCCAACGCCTCGCCCAATCCCGGTGCCTTGTCACCCATCAACAGGTGCCAAACCCCGTTTTCCAGTCGGCTGACACCCTGGCAACCCAGGGCAGTGAGATCAGCTTCGGACAACACCGAATCGTCCCTCAGCGCCACCCGCAATCGCGTCATCGCCACGGCTTCCAACTGCCGCACATTCTCTCGGCCACCCAGGGCGCTCAGCCACTTTTCGGCTTCCTGCACATCTACCGTCAGCGGTTTATCCACAGGCGCTGCCGCTGCCGGCGCGCTGCCGCCAAAGGACGGCATAGCGAGGCGAATTTCATCGGCGATGCTGTCGGCCATCGGCCCGACCACGACCTGCAAACTCCCACCATTGCCCGGCCGCACCACGGCCATGGCGCCCAGCGCTTTGAGGTCGGCGTCCACCGCCTTGTTACGGTCGACCATGTCCAGGCGCAGGCGCGTGGTGCAGGCGCCGACGCTCAGCAGGTTGTCCGCGCCGCCCAATGCGCGGATGTACGCCGTGGCGCGTTGGTTGTCGCTCATCGTTTCAGCCTGCGCCACCTGGATATCTTCACGGCCCGGCGTCTTCAGGTTGAAGCGGCGGATGCAATAGCTGAATACCGAGTAGTAGATCGCCGCATAGGCCAGCCCCACCGGCACCACCAGCCAGCCGTTGGTGGACTTGCCCCAGCCCAGCACCATGTCGATAAAGCCACCGGAGAAGGTAAAGCCCAGGTGGATGTTCAGCATGTTGGTGATCGCCATCGACAGGCCGGTCAGCACGGCATGGATCAGGTACAAAAACGGCGCCAGAAACATAAAGGCGAATTCGATCGGCTCGGTCACGCCGGTCAAAAATGAGGTCAGCGCCATCGACAGGAAAATCCCGCCCATCACCTTGCGCCGCTCCGGCAAGGCGTTGCGGTACATCGCCAGGCACGCGGCGGGCAGGCCGAACAGCATCACCGGGAACATGCCGGTCATGAACTGGCCGCCCTTGGGGTCGCCGGCAAAATAGCGGGTCAGGTCGCCCGTCACCACCGCGCCGGTGGCCGGGTCGGTAAAGCTGCCGAACACGAACCAGGCCATATTGTTGAGGATGTGGTGCAGGCCGGTGACGATCAGCAGGCGGTTGAACACACCGAACACAAATGCGCCGAGGCTGCCGCTTTCCATCAGCAGCACCCCGAAGCTGTTGATGCCGTGCTGGATCGGCGGCCAGATCAGGCCGAACACCACGCCCAGGCCCACGGCCGAAAACCCGGTGACTATAGGTACAAACCGTCGCCCGCCGAAGAACGCCAGGTATTCCGGCAACTTGATGTCCTTGAAGCGGTTGTACAACGCGCCGGCCATCAAGCCGCTGGCGATACCCGCAAGCATGCCCATATTGATGGTGCTGTCCATCACCTTGAGGGTGGAGATCATCACCAGATAACCGATGGCCCCGGCCAATCCGGCGGTGCCGTTGTTGTCGCGGGCAAAGCCCACGGCGATGCCGATGGCGAAGATCAGCGCCAGGTTGGCGAAGATCGCCTGGCCGGCGTCGTGCATCACCGCGATGTTCAGCAGGTCGGTGTCGCCCAGGCGCAGCAAGAGGCCGGCGATCGGCAGGATTGCGATCGGCAGCATCAGTGCCCGGCCCAGGCGTTGCAGGCCTTCAATGAAGTATTGATACATGGCGTGTCTCCTTTTTTCTTGTTGTTGTCAGCTCAGCGGCCAGTGGTGTTGACAGGCGTGGCGAACGGCTTTGGCGCTGCTCAGGTCGAGCAGCCCTTGGCTCAATTGCCGGCATTGCGCCGCGTCCAGGTGGCGGACGCGGTCCTTGATTTCGCCGATCTGCAGCGGGCTCACCGACAGCTCGCGTACGCCCAGGCCAACCAGTACCGGCGTGGCCAGCGGATCGGAGGCGAGGGCACCGCACACACCGACCCAACGCTCGTGTTTTGCCGCGCCGGCGCAGGTCTGGGCGATCAGCCGCAGCAGTGCCGGGTGCAAGGCATCCACCCGCGCGGCGAGGCCGGCGTGGTCGCGGTCCATGGCCAGGGTGTACTGGGACAGGTCATTGGTGCCGATCGAGAGGAAATCCGCATGCTCGGCCAGTTGCTCGGCCATCAGCGCGGCGGCGGGCACTTCGATCATCACCCCGAGTTCAGGGCGCTGGGTCAGTTCCAGCTCCGCGCACAGCTCATCCAGGCGCTGGCGGACCTGCAGCAGCTCGTCCACCTCACTGACCATCGGCAACAGGATCCGGCAACGCGTCAACGGGCGCACTTGCAGCAGCGCACGTAGTTGCTGGTCGAGCAGTTCCGGCCGTACCTGGGCCATGCGAATGCCGCGCAGGCCCAGCACCGGGTTGGCCTCGACGGGCAGCGGCAGGTAGTCGAGCTGCTTGTCGCCACCCACGTCGATGGTGCGGATGATCACCGACTTGTCGCCCATGGCATCCAATACCGCTTGATAGGCTTGGCGCTGCTCCTGTTCATCCGGCGCGGTGCGGCGGTCGACGAACAGGAACTCGGTGCGCAGCAGGCCGACGCCATCGGCACCGTTTTCAAACGCCACCTGGGTTTCGGCACTGGAGGCCACATTGGCGGCCACCTCAATGCTCACATCGTCGAGGGTGCGCGCGGGCTGTCGAGCCTGGGCCTGTTGCTGTTGACGCCGCAGTTGCTGCGCGTCGCGAATCTGGTGCACTTGGGCGTGGCGCGCCTCGCTGGGCTCCAGTTCCAGGCGGCCGTTGGCGGCGTCGAGCACCACGCGCTGGCCCTGGGGCACGTCGAGCACGTCGGCGCCCAGCGCGACCACACAGGGAAGGCCTTTAGCGCGCGCCAGGATCGCGACATGGGACGTGGCCCCGCCTGCTGCCATGCAGATGCCGACCGCTTGCTGCGCGCTCAGCTGCAGCAGGTCCGAAGGCGTCAACTCGTGCGCGCTGACAATCGAACCGGCCGGCAATTCGACGTGCCAGGCCTCGCCCAGCAATGCGCGCAGCACGCGTTGCTGCAGGTCGCGCAGGTCGTTGGCACGTTCGGCAAACAAGGGTTTACCCAATGCGAGCAACACCGTGCATTGGGCCTGGATGGCATCGCGCCAGGCATGGGTGGCGGCGCTGCCGTGTTCGATGGCGGCGGTGGCGGCTTCGACCAGGGCAGGGTCTTCCAGCAGGGCGAGGTGGGCGGCGAAGATCTCTTCTTCCTCGACATGCTGGCGCTGGCGAGCGTGGTCCAGGGTGGTGCGGATTTCACTGCGCACTTGCTCCAGGGCGGCGTCCAGGCGTTGCCGTTGGTCGTCGACCGCGTGTGTGCCGATATCCGCCGGCAGTTCGATGCCGGCGAGGCGGAACAACGGTCCGCACACCAGGCCGGGCGCCGCACACACGCCCTGCAGCACGTTGGCTTCGTTGCTGGCCCGGCGTGGTGTCGCCGCTACAGGTGCGACGTGTTGTGCTGTGACCGGAACTGACAAGGCGGCAATCAATGCCTGCAACGCCGCTTCGCCGTCCGTACCACGGCAGCTGACCCGCACTTCATCACCCTCGCCGATCCCCAATCCCATCAAGCCGACCAGGCTGTCGCACGGCGCCGATTTATCGCCGTAATGCAAGCGGGCCTGGCTGCTGAAACCCAGTGCGGTTTTGCGGATCAGCGCCGCAGGGCGCGCATGCAGACCGCCCCGATGGGTGATACGCACGCTGGCGCTGGCTTCAGCGCTCACGTTATCCACAGCGGTTTCGTCGCCGACGGTCGAGCGAGCGAGTACCCGCATCAGCGGCTCGCCGACCTTGACCGTTTTACGCGCCAGAGGCTGCAGCTCGAACTGTTCGCCATTGGTCAGGATGATCAGGCTGACCAAACTTTTGCACCGGCGCGCAAGGCGATCCAGATCAAACTGCACCAGCGCCTGGCCGTTTGTCACTCGCGCGCCGTCCTTGACCAGCAACGCAAAGCCTTCGCCGTTCAGTTCCACGGTATCGATGCCCACATGCATGAGCAGTTCGGCACCGTTGTCGGCGCGGATCGTCAGCGCGTGGCCGGTGCGCGCGACATGAATGATCACCCCGTCACAGGGCGCATGCAGGCAGTCGTTCAACGGGTCGATGGCAATGCCGTCGCCCATGGCGTGGCTCGCGAACACCTCGTCGGGGACCTGGCCCAGGGTCAGCACGGGGCCGCTCAGGGGCGCGCTGAGTGTGAGTTCTTTATTGTTGTTGGACATGGGCACGGTACTCATCAGGAAAACACGGCAATCGACTCAGTGAGTGCGAGTGACTTTGCTCAGGTGGCGCGGCTGGTCCGGGTCCATGCCGCGCGCCACGGCCAGGCCGGCGGCCATCACGTAGAAGCTCTGGATCGCCAGGATCGGGTCCAGGCTCGGGTGTTCGGCGCGGCTCAGGGTCAGGTCGCGTTCGGCGATATCGTCCGGCGCGGCCAGCAATACACGGGCGCCGCGTTGGCGCATGTCGGCGGCCAGCGTCAGCAGGCCGGCCTGTTCGGCACCGCGCGGGGCGAACACCAGCAATGGGTAATTTTCGTCGATCAACGCCATCGGCCCGTGGCGCACTTCGGCGCTGCTGAAGGCTTCGGCCTGGATTGCCGAGGTTTCCTTGAGTTTGAGCGCGGCTTCCTGGGCGACGGCAAAACCGGCACCACGGCCGATCACCATCAAGCGCTGACTGTCGCGCAGGGCCTCGACGGCTTGGTGCCAATCCTGTCCGGCGGCGTCGCGCAGGCCCACGGGCAGCGCCTGGCAGGCTTGCAACAAGTCAGCTTCCTGGTTCCAGTGCCCCACCAATAGGGCGCTGGCACTGAGGGTGGCGATAAAACTTTTGGTGGCGGCCACGCTCAGCTCCGGCCCGGCGCACAGCGGTACGTGGCATTCGCACGCGGCTTGCAGCGGTGACGCTTCAGCGTTGACCAACGAGATGCTCAACGCACCGCGCTTGCGCAGCAGGCGCAGGCTGTCCACCAGGTCCGGACTTTGGCCGGACTGCGAGAACCCGAACGCTACCTGGCCGCTGACCTTCAACGGCGCTTGCAGCAACGTGACCACCGACATCGGTAACGACGCCACCGGAATCCCCACATGCTGCATGGCCAGGTAGGCGAAGTAGCTGGCGGCGTGGTCCGAACTGCCACGGGCGATGGTCATCGCCACCTGCGGCGGCTGGCGGCGCAAGCGGCCGGCGATTTCTTCCAGCGGCGGGCCCAGGCGTTGCAGTTGCGCGGCGACCGCGTCAGCGGAGGCGAGGGCCTCTTCAAGCATTTTTGAAGTCAACGGTGTCTCCTTCGACCATTACGTCAGTGAGGTGCAGGGAGCGGTCCAGGCGCACGCAGTCGGCATAGCTGCCGGGTTGCAGGCGGCCGCGTTCTTCCAGGCCCAGGTAGTCCGCCGGAAATTGCGACAGGCGTTGAGAGGCTTCGCTGATGGGCAGGCCGATCTTCACCAGGTTGCGCAGCGCCTGGTCCATGGTCAGCGTGCTGCCCGCCAGGGTGCCGTCGGCCAGGCGCACGCCGCCCAGGCATTTGGTCACGGTGTGGCTGCCCAGCTTGTATTCGCCGTCGGGCATGCCGGCGGCGGCGGTGGAGTCGGTGACGCAGTACAGGCATGGGATCGAGCGCAACGCCACACGGATGGCGCCTGGGTGCACATGAAGCAGGTCCGGGATCAGCTCGGCGTACTTGGCATGGGCCAGTGCGGCGCCGACGATCCCGGGCTCGCGGTGATGCAGCGGGCTCATGGCGTTGTACAAGTGGGTGAAACTGGTGGCACCAGCGGCGAGGGCGGCGACGCCTTCTTCATAGCTGCCCAGGGTATGACCGATCTGCATGCGTACGCCGCGTTCGCTGAGGGCGCGGATCAACGCATCGTGGCCGGCGATTTCCGGTGCGATGGTGATCACTCGGATCGGCGCCAGGCGCAGATAGGCCTCGACTTCCTCCATCAAGGCGGTGTGGGCGAAATTAGGTTGGGCGCCGAGTTTTCCCGGATTGATGTAGGGCCCTTCCAGGTGCACGCCGAGTACACGTGCGCAGCCGGCGGGGCGCTGCTCGCAG
Organism: Pseudomonas sp. lyk4-R2A-8; assembly: GCF_030209095.1. NCBI lineage: Bacteria > Pseudomonadati > Pseudomonadota > Gammaproteobacteria > Pseudomonadales > Pseudomonadaceae > Pseudomonas > Pseudomonas sp. lyk4-R2A-8. Next base: position 240,615 of record NZ_JARVSS010000015.1, on the reverse strand, counting down.
AAAGTGCCGAGCTGGCCCAGTACGCGGGAGATCTCGTCCACCGGCGCGGTCATGGTGGTGGCCAGCAGCGACGTGGTGCCGAAGCGTACATGGGTGCGGGTGATCGTCTGGAAGGCGGAGGTGCCTTGCATGATGTCCTTGCCGCCACCGCCGTGCACATGCAGGTCGATAAAGCCCGGTAGCAGGTAGGGCAAATCGTTGTCGGCCGGGTCGCAGGGCGTGCCTTCAATGGCGGTCACCTTGCCATGTGCATGCGCCAGGCGGCCACGAATCCAACCGTCGGGCGTGAGGATATTGTCTTCGGACATGGCAGTTCTCTAAGGCCGCAGCTCGGCGGCAAAGTCGTATCTGCGCAGCTCCGCTACGAAGTCGTAGTAGTCGTTGCGGCAGTAGGTGTCGGTGATTTCTATCGGTGTGTTGTCGGCGGTGTAGCCCACGCGGGTCATCAGCAACATGGCGGTGCCTGGAGCGATGCCCACCAGCGCGGCGAATTCGTCCGAGGCGTTGATCGCCTGAATGTGCTGCAGCGCGCGCATGATGGGTTTGCCGATGCTTTCCAGGTACTCGTAGAGCGAGTTGCCGATGGCTTGCGGCTGTGGAAGAACCGAGGCAGGCATTGTGGTCATTTCAATTGCCATCACCGTGTCGTCAGCCTTGCGCAGCCGCTTGAGGCGCGCCACTTTGTCGGTGGGCGACAAGGCCAGGCGGATCAGCTCTTCGTGGGTTGGCTGGGTGATGTCGCGCTCCAGCCATTGGGAGCTGGGCACAAAGCCCTTGAGACGCAACATCTCGCTGAACCCCGAGAGGCGCGACAGCGGCTGTTCCAGGCGTGGCGTGATAAAGGTCCCGGAGCCTTGGCTGCGGCGGATCAGGCCTTGGGCAAACAGCACCTCGAGAGCCTTGCGGGCCGTGACCCGCGAGATGTTCAACTGCTCACTGAGTGCCCGTTCCGAGGGCAACGCCTGTTCGGATTTCCACTCGCCGGCATGGATCGCGGCTTCCAGCTTACGCGCCAATTGCAGGTACAGCGGCGTGGATTGTTTGTCGTCGGGGCGCAGGGCCAGGATGGGATTCATCTGTCAGGTTTCCGATGCGTTATTGGAGTGTTGTCGCCCGGTAATGGCCGAAAACTAATACCACTTAAATACCATGTCAATGCCACCAGAACAGTGCATACAGGGCTGTCAGGGCTCTATTAAGGTGCCTGGTTTCAAGTGGTATTAGAGAGGTCTTCAGCGCGTGCATAACGGCGTAGCCCGCGCGGTGAACTGGTATTCACCGGCGGGCATTGTCGGGGGAGGTTTTTTTTTTGAATTATTTTACGAGTGGTCGACGATTACGGCCGGATCTCGATCAGCGTGCCATCCTTGACCAGGTTCCAGACTTCGCGCATGTCCACATTGCGCATACCGATGCAGCCGTCGGTCCAGTCCAGGGTGTGGAACCACTGTTCCGGGTAGTCCTCGGTGTCGGGGGTGCCGTGGATCATGATCATGCTGCCGGGCTTGACGCCTTCGCGGCGTGCGCGTGCGGCATCGCTGATATTAGGGTAGGAGATGTGCATGGCCAGGTTGAAGCGCTCACTGGTCTTGCGCCAGTCGATCCAATACAGGCCTTCGGGTGTGCGGCGATCGCCTTCGATCAGCTTGGGGCCTTTGGGGTTTTTGCCCAGGGAGATGCGATAGGTCTTGAGCGGCTTGCCGTCGTTGATCAGCTGCAACTGATGGGCGGACTTGAGTACCAGGACTTTCTCGACCGGCTTGCCGCCCAGGGTTTCCAGGGTGGAGGCTGACGACAACGCGGCGAACGACAGGCAGAGCAAAGCAAGCAACCAACGCATTGAAACGATTTCCCTTTGAAGGCCGTCTGCCGGTTTGTTATCGGGCGGGCTTGGCGAGTGGCGGCACCGATTCGCTGCGTACCGGGTAGGCCTGTTGCCTGCGGTCAGCGAAGAAGCATTCTAAGGTACGCCCGACCGTGCGGAAAGCCAGCTCGGACCAAGGGATGTCGGCTTCGGCGAACAGCTTCACTTCCAGGCTCTCGGCACCTGCGGCGAAGTCGAGGTCGATCAGCTCGGCGCGGTAGAAAATATGCACCTGGCTGATGTGCGGCACGTTGATCAACGTGTAGAGGCTCAAGTTGCGCACGCGGGCACAGGCTTCTTCCAGGGTTTCGCGCATGGCGGCCTGTTCCACCGTTTCGCCGTTTTCCATGAAGCCGGCCGGCAGGGTCCAGTAACCCAGGCGCGGCTCGATGGCGCGGCGGCACAACAGCACGTGGTCGCCCCACACCGGCACGGTGCCGGCGACGATATTGGGGTTCTGATAATGAATGGTCGAGCAGTGATCGCACACATAGCGAAGGCGCGCGTCGCCATCGGGAATGCGTTGGGTCACCGGTTTACCGCACTGGCTGCAGAATTTCATGCTGGGGTTCCTGGAGAGTGCGTCCATCTTGGCTTGGGGCCAGGCGTTCCTGCAAGTTGTCGTTTAGCGACACCGCTCCGGTTTGGGCTTGGGCGCCCGCGCGCTTTGGTGCATGATGCCAGGTAGCCAACAGATCGAGATGACTCATGCTGGACGAGCTACTTCGCCGGGTAAGCAATCACACGCCGCATACGCTGGAGACTGACGGGCGTTTCCCTGAAGCGGCGGTGCTGGTGCCGATCACCCGCAGTGACGAACCTGAGCTGATCCTGACCCTGCGCGCCAGCGGCCTGTCGACCCACGGTGGCGAAGTGGCCTTTCCCGGTGGGCGCCGTGACCCCGAAGACCCGGACCTGATCTTCACCGCCCTGCGCGAAGCTGAGGAAGAAATCGGCCTGGCACCGGGCCTGGTGGAAATTATCGGCCCCCTGAGTCCACTGATCTCACTGCATGGCATTCGTGTCACGCCTTATGTCGGTGTCATCCCCGACTACGTCGAGTACCTGGCCAACGATGCCGAGATTGCCGCTGTCTTCAGCGTACCCTTGGATTTTTTCCGACAGGACCCGCGCGAACATACCCACAGGATCGACTACCAAGGCCTTAGTTGGTATGTGCCCAGCTATCGTTATGGCGAGTACAAAATCTGGGGGTTGACGGCAATCATGATCGTCGAGCTGATCAACGTGCTCTATGACGACGCGCAGATCAGCCTGCACAATCCACCCAAGAGCTTTATTAATCGCTAAGCCATCGAACGAATGGCCCGCCGTGAGGAATAACCATGAAATACCGCCTGGGCGACGCCCACGTCGAGACGCATCCCAGCAGTTGGGTCGCGCCCAATGCCACGCTGGTGGGCAAGGTCAAGCTGGAGGAGGGCGCCAACGTCTGGTTCAACGCGGTATTGCGCGGCGACAACGAACTGATCCTGATCGGCAGGAACAGCAACGTGCAGGACGGCAGCGTGATGCACACCGACATGGGCTACCCGCTGACCCTGGGTACCGGCGTGACCATTGGCCATAACGCGATGTTGCATGGCTGCACCGTTGGGGATTACAGCCTGATCGGCATCAATGCCGTGGTGCTCAACGGCGCGAAGATCGGCAAGCATTGCATTATCGGCGCCAATTCGCTGATTGGCGAAGGCAAGGAGATCCCCGATGGTTCACTGGTGATGGGCTCGCCGGGCAAAGTGGTGCGTGAATTGACCGAGGCGCAGAAGAGGATGCTCGAGGCCAGTGCCGCGCACTATGTACACAATTCGCAGCGTTATGCCCGTGATCTGGCTGAGCAGGAAGAATGAGTGCAGTTGAACGACCTGTTGCATCGCCCTGCGTGAGCATTTGCGCGCTGGATGATGATGACATCTGTACCGGCTGCCAGCGCACCGTGGATGAAATCACACGCTGGAGTCGCATGGATAATGCCGAGCGTCGGGTAGTGTTGGGGTTGTGCCATGAGCGGGCCTTGGCGAGTGGGTGGGTGTTTATGGCTTCTGGTAAATCCGGCGCCTGAACCATTGCCCCCGATAAGGCCCCCCAGACGACATATGTCTTAATGTGAAGTACCCTGTGCCCCTTATACACAGGGCCCATCCCGCCATGCTCTTCCTGATCGCCTACATCAGCAGCGTCGTGCTGATCAACTTCGCCTTCTCCACCGCCCCGCACCTGGATGTGATCTGGTCCGCCTGGGGTGGCCTGGTGTTTATCCTGCGCGACATGGTGCAAACCCGCTTCGGCCACGGTGCGATCATTGCCATGCTGGCGGCGCTGGTGCTGTCGTATATCACCTCCGACCCGTCCATCGCCCTGGCCAGCGCCACGGCGTTCGCGGTGTCCGAGTGCATCGACTGGCTGGTGTTCAGCATCACCAAGCGCCCGTTGCACGATCGCCTGTGGATAAGTTCGGCGCTGAGCATTCCCCTCGATACGTTTATCTTCTTCGGCCTGATCGGCGCGCTGACCCCGATGGTGGCAGGCACCGCGCTCGTGTCGAAATTCGCCGGGGTCACGGCGGTGTGGCTGATCATGGCCTGGCGCCTGCGCAAACGGGCGGTCGCCAACTGAGGCCAATTTTTACAGTTCATGTAAAATGCCGGCCTTTCTCCCCATGATCCGCTCCCCTGAGGACCTGAGATGACCCGAATCGGAACTCCATTGTCGCCGACCGCGACCCGCGTTTTGCTGTGTGGCTGCGGTGAGCTGGGCAAGGAAGTGGTAATCGAACTGCAACGCCTGGGCGTTGAAGTGATTGCCGTGGATCGTTACGCCAATGCGCCGGCCATGCAGGTGGCCCATCGCAGCCACGTGATCAACATGCTCGACGGCGCCGCCCTGCGTGCGGTGATCGAAGCGGAAAAGCCGCACTTCATCGTGCCGGAAATCGAAGCCATCGCCACCGCCACCCTGGTGGAACTGGAGGCCGAAGGCTTCACCGTGATCCCGACCGCGCGCGCCACGTCGCTGACCATGAACCGTGAAGGCATCCGTCGCCTGGCCGCGGAAGAACTGGACCTGCCGACCTCGCCGTACCACTTCGCCGACACCTTCGAAGACTACAGCAAGGCCGTCCATGACCTGGGCTTCCCGTGCGTGGTCAAGCCGGTGATGAGTTCGTCGGGCAAGGGCCAGAGCCTGCTGCGCAGCGCCGACGACGTGCAGAAGGCCTGGGACTACGCTCAGGAGGGCGGGCGTGCCGGCAAGGGCCGGGTGATCATTGAGGGCTTTATCGATTTCGACTATGAAATCACCCTGCTGACCGTGCGCCACATCGGCGGCACCACGTTCTGCGCGTCGGTCGGCCATCGCCAGGAAAAGGGCGACTATCAGGAATCCTGGCAGCCACAGGCCATGAGCCCGATTGCCCTGGCCGAATCCGAGCGCGTGGCCAAGGCCGTGACCGAGGCCTTGGGCGGGCGTGGCCTGTTCGGCGTGGAGCTGTTCATCAAAGGCGATCAGGTGTGGTTCAGCGAAGTGTCGCCGCGCCCGCATGACACCGGCCTGGTGACCCTGATTTCCCAGGACCTGTCGCAGTTCGCCCTGCATGCACGCGCGATTCTCGGGCTGCCGATCCCGCTGATCCGCCAGTTCGGGCCTTCGGCGTCGGCGGTGATCCTGGTGGAAGGGCAGTCGACCCAGACCGCGTTCGCCAACCTCGGCGCCGCGTTGAGCGAGCCGGACACGGCGTTGCGTCTGTTTGGTAAGCCTGAAGTGAACGGCCAGCGCCGCATGGGCGTGGCGTTGGCGCGGGATGAGTCGATTGAAGCGGCTCGGGCCAAGGCTACCCGTGCTTCTAAAGCGGTTGTCGTAGAACTCTAAAAGCATCGGGGGCAAGCCCCCTCCCACATTTGACTGTATTCACAAATCAAAGTGGGAGGGGGCTTGCCCCCGATAGCGGCCCATCACGCCACCTTGACGCACATCGTTCCCACGCTCTGCGTGGGAATGCCTCTTGTGACGCTCTGCGTCACGCTGGGACGCGGAGCGTCCTGGGCTGCATTCCCACGCGGAGCGCGGGAGCGATCAGGTTTCAGGCAACCCTGTTCAAATCGTTATCCCGCGTCTCCTTCAGGCACAGCACGGCGATCAAGCTGAGCAACGCTGCCGCCGACACATACCCACCCACATAACTCAGACCGCCCATCGCCACCAGCTTGGTCGCGAAGAATGGCGCGGCCGATGCGCCAACGATGCCGCCCAGGTTATACGCCGCCGAAGCTCCGGTATAACGCACGCGGGTCGGGAACAGCTCCGGCAACAGCGCACCCATCGGGGCGAAGGTCACGCCCATCAGGAACAGTTCCAGCGCCAGGAACAGCGCCACGGCCCAGGTGGAACCATGGGTCAGCAGCGGCTCCATGGTGAAACCGGACAGAATCGCCAGGATCGCACCGACGATCAGCACGGGTTTACGCCCGTAACGGTCGCTGGCCAATGCGGCGATGGGCGTGGCCAATCCCATGAACAGCACCGCAAAGCACAGCAGGCCAAGGAAGGTTTCGCGGCTGTAGCCCAAGGTTGAAACGCCGTAGCTCAGGGAAAACGCCGTGGTGATATAGAACAGTGCATAACACACCACCATCGACGCGGCGCCCAGCAACACCGGCAGCCAATGCTGGCTGAACAGTTCTACCAGCGGCACCTTCACCGGTGCTTCCTTGGCCACCGCCTTGGCGAACACCGGGGTTTCATGCAGCTTCAGACGCGCATACAGGCCGATCATCACCAGCGCGGCGCTGAGGATGAACGGAATGCGCCAGCCCCAACTGCGGAACTGTTCGTCGTTCAGGCTCATGGCCAGGATCAGGAACAAGCCATTGGCCGCCAGAAAGCCGATCGAAGGCCCCAGTTGCGGGAACATGCCGAACCAGGCCCGTTTGCCCTTGGGCGCATTCTCGGTCGCCAGCAGCGCCGCGCCACCCCATTCCCCGCCAAGGCCCAGGCCCTGGCCGAAACGCAGCACACACAACAGGATCGGCGCCCAGGCGCCAATGCTGTCGTAGCCGGGCAGCAAACCAATCAGCGTGGTACAGACGCCCATCAGCAACAACGACGCCACCAGTGTCGACTTGCGGCCGATGCGGTCGCCGAAATGGCCAAACAGCGCAGAGCCCAGCGGGCGGGCGATAAAGGCGATACCGAAGGTCAGGAACGACGCCAGCATCTGCGCGGTGCCGGAGCTCTGCGGGAAGAACACCGGGCCGATCACCAATGCCGCGGCGGTGGCGTAGATATAGAAATCGTAGAACTCGATGGCGGTGCCGACGATGCTCGCGGTCGCAACCCGCGCGGTCGAGTTGCTCGGGGCGGCGGTTGCGGCCTCGTTATAGGTGGTGCTCATGGTGGTATCCCTGACGGTCGTTGCGCGTTTTGGACGCGGATTATTATTGGTCGAACACCCATGGATCAGGGTTGCACGCGGTCGGGCGAAGCTTGGATAAACCGCAGGGATTATAGGAAGGGGTCTGGAATTACAACAAGAGCCGACACACCGCAAATCTAAATGTGGGAGGTGGCAAGGTCCTCCCACATCGCAGCTGTTTGCTGTCAGGTGCTTACGCGGCGACCGGTACCCGGCTGGTATGCCAGATCAGCACCTTGGCCACCCGGTTATCCTCGGTCTCGAGGATTTCCAGACGATAGCGGCCGATTTTCAGGCATACCGCGCAGTCAGGAATGGTTTCCAGCGCCTCGGTCACCAGACCGTTGAGGGTCTTGGGGCCGTCGCTGGGCAAGTGCCAGCTCAGGCTCTTGTTCAGTTCACGAATAGAAGCGGCGCCGTCGATGATATAGCGACCGTCCGGCTGGGCCTGGATGTGCGGGTTGTCCATGCCTTGCTCGCTTTCGAATTCGCCGACGATTTCTTCGAGAATATCTTCCAGCGTGACAATCCCCAGCACTTCACCGTATTCGTCCACCACCATGCCCAGGCGGCGCTGTTGCTTGTGGAAGTTCAGCAGCTGCAATTGCAGCGGCGTGCTTTCCGGCACGAAGTAGGGTTCGTGGCAGGCCGCGAGCAAGGCTTCCTTGGTCAGGCTGGCGTCGGGCAGCAGGTGCTGGATCTGGCGCGTGTTCAATACAGCCTGCACTTGGTTGATATCGCTGTGGAACACCGGCAGGCGCGTGCGCTTGGATGTACGCAGTTGTTCGATGATCTCTTCGACGGTGTCATCCAGGTTAATGCCGTCGACCTCGCTGCGCGGCACCAGGATGTCATTGACCGTGATGTTGTCCAGCGCGTGTATGCCGGGCATGCCATGGGAGCGGCCTTCGTCCGCCTCAGGCGCGGGTTCGTCGTCGTGATCGGGCAACGGCTCATCGCTGTTTTTCACCGTGCCGGTCTTGCGCGCGAAAGGGCGCAGCAGCAGCAGGCTGATGCCATTGAGCAGCCAGGCCAACGGATAAACGATTTTCAGGGGCACGCCCAACAGCGTATTGCCAAAGCCGAGTACAGCCTGGGGATAGCGGGTGGCCAGGGCGCGGGGCAGGTAGTCGGCCAGCACCAGCAGGGTCGCGCAGGACACCAGCCAGCCCAGCCAGGGGCCGTTTTCCGCCCAGGCATGGATCGCCGGCAAGGTGCACAGGATCACCACCACGCCACGGCACAGCGTATTGCAGAGGATCAGACTGTTGCGCGGGAAATTCAGCCGGGCAGCGGCCTTGTCGCCCTGGCGCGTGCCGGGGCGCAGCGCCAGCAAGTGCTGCTGGGCGGCTTCAATGGCGGTAAACAGCCCGGCCCATAACACCAGCAGGGCGATTACCGCGAGCATCGGCCCCAGGGGCAAATTGTCCATGATCGCTGCCCGTCAGATATGCAGGATGTATTCGCGAACCAGCTTGCTGCCGAAATAGGCCAGCATCAGCAGGCAGAAGCCGGCCAGGGTCCAGCGGATCGCCTTGTGTCCGCGCCAGCCGAGGCGGTTACGGCCCCACAGCAGTACGCTGAACACCACCCACGCCAGGCATGCCAGCAGGGTTTTGTGCACCAGATGCTGGGCGAACAGGTTCTCGACGAATACCCAGCCGGATATCAATGACAGCGACAGCAGGGTCCAGCCGGCCCACAGGAAGCCGAACAGCAGGCTCTCCATGGTCTGCAGCGGCGGGAAGTTCTTGATCAGGCCCAGCGGGTGTTTGTGCTTGAGCTGGTGGTCCTGCAGCAGCAGGAGCAGGGACTGGAATACCGCGATGGTAAACATGCCGTACGCGAGGATCGACAGCAGGATGTGCGCGAGCATGCCCGGCTCTTCGTCGATGACCTGCACGGTGCCGGTAGGGGCGAACTGTGCCAGCAGTACGGTGAGCATGCCCAGCGGGAATAACAGGACCAGCAGGTTTTCCACCGGGATGCGGGAGCAGGCGAGCAGCGTCAGGGCAATCACCGCGGCGGCGATCAGGCTGGCGGCGCTGAAAAAATCCAGGGCCAGGCCGACCGGCGTCATCAGGTGGGTGAACAGGCTCGCGGCGTGTGCCAGCAGGGCGAGGACGCCCAGGCCGACCAGCAGGCGCTTGTCGGCCTTGGCGCATTGGGCCAGGCGAGTGCCCTGGTAGAGGGTCGCAGCGGCGTACAGCAGGGCGGCGGCGAGACTGGGTAGCAAACTGGGTGGCAAAGGGAGCATAAATCCTGATAGGCAAGCCCGAAAGGCGCTGAGTTTGGCACACACCTGCGCTCCACGAAAGACTCCCGGGCCAGACAGCGGGTGTGCATGGACGCAGTCTTCGCTATAATCCGCGACCTGCCCACGCCGCAGGCTCGCCGAGCGCTGTTTTTAACAGCGATTTACCACAGCCTGGGCCGCCATTACCTCGGTCTACAACGCACTTCGTTGAATAGGGCCTGAAAGGATCGCGCATGTTTGAAAACTTGACTGACCGTCTCTCGCAGACGCTGCGCCACGTTACCGGCAAGGCCAAGCTGACCGAGGACAATATTAAAGACACCCTGCGCGAAGTGCGCATGGCGCTGCTGGAAGCCGACGTTGCCTTGCCTGTGGTCAAGGACTTCGTCAACTCGGTCAAGGAGCGAGCGGTCGGCACTGAAGTGTCCCGCAGCCTGACGCCGGGCCAGGCATTCGTGAAGATCGTCCAGGCCGAACTTGAAAGCCTGATGGGCGCGGCCAACGAAGACCTGAACCTCAGCGCCGTGCCACCGGCCGTCGTGCTGATGGCCGGTCTGCAGGGTGCGGGCAAGACCACCACCGCCGGCAAGCTGGCGCGCTTCCTCAAAGAGCGCAAGAAGAAATCGGTAATGGTCGTGTCGGCCGACGTCTACCGTCCGGCGGCCATCAAGCAGTTGGAAATGCTTGCGGGCGAAGTGGGGGTGACCTTTTTTCCGTCGGACCTGAGCCAGAAGCCGGTCGACATCGCCAACGCGGCTATTAAAGAAGCACGCCTGAAATTCATCGACGTGGTCATCGTCGATACCGCCGGTCGCCTGCACATCGATGAAGAGATGATGGGCGAGATCAAGGCGCTGCATGCCGCGATCAATCCGGTTGAGACCCTGTTCGTGGTCGATGCCATGACCGGCCAGGATGCGGCCAACACCGCCAAGGCCTTCGGCGACGCGCTGCCCCTGACCGGTGTGATCCTGACCAAGGTCGACGGTGACGCCCGTGGCGGTGCCGCGCTGTCGGTGCGCGCCATCACCGGCAAGCCGATCAAGTTCATCGGTATGGGCGAAAAGAGCGAAGCGCTCGAACCGTTCCACCCTGAGCGTATCGCCTCGCGCATCCTCGGCATGGGCGACGTACTCAGCTTGATCGAGCAGGCCGAAGCCACCCTCGACAAGGACAAGGCCGAAAAGCTCGCCAAGAAGCTGAAGAAGGGCAAGGGCTTCGATCTCGAAGACTTCCGCGACCAGCTGCAGCAAATGAAGAACATGGGCGGCCTCGGCGGCCTGATGGACAAGCTGCCGAACATCGGCGGTGTGAACCTGGCCCAAATGGGCAACGCCCAGGGCGCGGCCGAAAAGCAATTCAAGCAGATGGAAGCCATCATCAATTCCATGACCCCGGCCGAGCGCCGTGACCCTGAGCTGATCAGCGGTTCGCGCAAACGTCGGATCGCCATGGGTTCCGGCACCCAGGTGCAGGACATCGGCCGCTTGATCAAGCAACACAAGCAGATGCAGAAAATGATGAAGAAATTCTCCGCCAAGGGTGGAATGGCCAAGATGATGCGCGGCATGGGCGGTATGTTGCCCGGCGGCGGCATGCCCAAGATGTAAAGAATTCGAGCAAGGGCTTGCTCTTGCTCCGACCCACAGGGATGTGGGATCTCCAGCAAACCCGCCGTTGGCGGGCGCTGACCTGCCGTTTTAAGCGACGGCTCTCCAGCAGATCTGAGTGTCACGGCCATAGGCGCCGGAAAAAGACATTTGCAAAAGTCGGGATATTCCTTAGAATATGCGGCCTTTCGGGCACCTATGCCCGCTGTGCATTTAGATTTGCAGCACCGACTACAGGAACGATGTTCACATGCTAACAATCCGTCTTGCCCTTGGCGGCTCCAAAAAGCGCCCGTTTTACCACTTGACCGTAACTGACAGCCGCAACCCACGTGACGGCTCTCACAAGGAACAAGTTGGCTTCTTCAACCCGATCGCTCGTGGTCAAGAAGTCCGCCTGTCCGTGAACCAAGAGCGCGTAGCCTACTGGCTGAGCGTTGGTGCACAGCCTTCTGAGCGTGTTGCCAAGTTGTTGAAGGACTCGGCTAAGGCCGCAGCCTGAGCAATATGAACGCGACGCCAGCGGTTGCTGATGATTTGATCGTTATCGGCAAGATCTACTCTGTTCATGGCGTTCGCGGCGAAGTGAAGGTGTATTCCTTTACTGATCCGACTGAAAACCTGTTGCAGTACAAAACCTGGACGCTCAAGCGCGAAGGCAGCGTGAAACAGGTCGAGCTGGTCAGTGGACGCGGGAGCGATAAGTTCCTGGTCGCAAAGCTCAAGGGTCTTGATGATCGTGAAGAAGCTCGTCTTCTGGCCGGTTATGAGATCTGCGTGCCGCGCAACCTGTTCCCTGAATTGACCGACGGCGAGTACTACTGGTACCAGCTGGAAGGTCTGAAGGTTATTGATCAACTGGGGCAACTGCTCGGGAAAATCGATCATCTTCTGGAAACCGGCGCCAATGATGTAATGGTGGTCAAGCCTTGCGCTGGCAGCCTGGATGATCGCGAACGCCTGTTGCCCTATACCGAGCAATGCGTGTTGGCCGTCGACCTGGCAGCGGGCGAGATGAAGGTGGAATGGGACGCGGACTTCTAAGCGTGGCTAATTTGCGCATTGAAGTGATCAGTTTGTTTCCCGAGATGTTTTCTGCCATCAGCGAGTACGGCATCACCAGTCGGGCGGTGAAACAGGGGCTGCTGCAGCTCACCTGTTGGAACCCGCGAGACTACACGACGGATCGACATCACACTGTGGACGATCGCCCATTTGGCGGTGGCCCGGGCATGGTGATGAAGATCAAGCCCCTGGAAGATGCGTTGGTTCAGGCCAAGGCAGCCGCCGGGGAGAAGGCGAAGGTGATTTACCTGTCCCCTCAAGGCCGTCAGCTGAAACAGGCGGCGGTACGCGAACTGGCGAATGAGGACGCACTGATCCTGATTGCCGGTCGCTATGAAGGCATTGACGAGCGTTTTATTGAAGCTCATGTCGATGAAGAGTGGTCGATTGGGGACTATGTCCTGTCTGGCGGCGAGCTGCCGGCGATGGTCCTGATAGATGCGGTTACACGACTGCTGCCTGGAGCTTTAGGGCATGCGGACTCTGCGGAGGAAGATTCCTTCACGGATGGTTTGCTGGATTGCCCGCACTACACCCGTCCGGAGGTGTATGCGGATCAGCGTGTTCCCGACGTATTGCTAAGTGGCAATCACGCACACATCCGGCGTTGGCGTTTACAGCAGTCCCTTGGTCGGACCTATGAACGACGCGCCGATCTTCTGGAAAGCCGCTCGCTTTCTGGAGAAGAGAAGAAGCTGCTCGAGGAATACATCCTCGCGCGGGACGATAGTTAACAACGTATCGATGGTAGGTCCAATGACTTACCTTAGGAGCACAGCATGACTAACAAAATCATCCTTGCACTCGAAGCAGAGCAGATGACCAAAGAGATCCCTACCTTTGCCCCGGGCGACACCATTGTCGTTCAGGTGAAAGTGAAGGAAGGCGACCGTTCGCGTCTGCAAGCGTTCGAAGGCGTGGTAATCGCCAAGCGTAACCGTGGTGTGAACAGTGCTTTCACTGTTCGTAAAATCTCCAACGGTGTTGGCGTAGAGCGTACTTTCCAGACCTACAGCCCGCAGATCGACAGCATGGCCGTTAAGCGTCGCGGTGACGTACGTAAAGCCAAGCTGTACTACCTGCGTGACCTGTCCGGTAAAGCAGCTCGCATCAAGGAAAAACTGGCTTAAGCCCAGCTTCCGATGCAGAAAAAAGCAGCCTACGGGCTGCTTTTTTGTGCCCGCGATTTAAGGTCCGCGCTAGGATCTACCCTTCCGCTATTTACCTGTTCGAGCTCCCATGCCTGCCATTGACCACCCTTTGATCGACCGCTTCCTCGACGCCCTTTGGCTGGAGAAAGGCTTGTCGGATAACACGCGCCAGGCCTATCGCAGCGACCTGGCCCTGTTCAACGGCTGGTTGCAGGATAAAAACCTCGAACTGATTAATGCGGGTCGTGAGCTGATCCTCGATCATCTGGCCTGGCGCCTGGAGCAAAACTACAAACCCCGTTCCACTGCCCGATTCCTCTCGGGTGTGCGTGGCTTTTATCGCTATCTGCTACGCGAAAAACTCATCAGCCTCGACCCGACGCTGCAAATCGAGATGCCACAGTTGGGCCGGCCGCTGCCTAAATCCCTGTCGGAAGCCGACGTCGACGCTTTGCTCAATGCCCCCGACCTCAGCGAAGCCATCGGCCAGCGCGATCGCGCCATGCTGGAAGTGCTGTACGCCTGCGGCCTGCGGGTGACCGAACTGATCAGCCTGACCCTGGAGCAGGTCAACCTGCGCCAGGGCGTACTGCGGGTAATGGGCAAGGGCAGCAAGGAGCGGCTGGTGCCGATGGGAGAGGAGGCGATTGTGTGGGTTGAGCGCTATATGCGCGATGGTCGCAGCGAATTGCTCGGCGGGCGCCCCAGCGATGTGCTGTTCCCCAGCCAGCGCGGCGAGCAGATGACGCGCCAGACCTTCTGGCATCGCATCAAGCATCAGGCCAAGGTCGCCGGGATCGGCAAGACCCTGTCGCCGCACACGTTGCGTCATGCTTTCGCCACCCATTTGCTCAACCATGGCGCGGATTTGCGCGTGGTGCAGATGCTGCTCGGACACAGCGACTTATCCACAACCCAGATTTATACCCATGTAGCGCGCGCACGGTTGCAGGATCTGCACGCCAAGCACCATCCGCGTGGGTGAAAACCGCCAATTTGTCCCGCCACGGGCTGCCCTGCGGCCCAACTGTGGTAGGCTTTGCCGGTTAGCAAAGGGGACGGCACAGGCCCGTGTTTCCAGACCGGCGCTCCTTCCCGTCCCTGCGTCTGCCTTCAGGAGTTTCCATGCGCTTGACCCAGATTATTGCCGCCGCAGCGATTGCGTTGGTTTCCACCTTTGTCGTCGCGGATGACGCGGCCGAACAGACCATTCGCAAGAGCCTGGCCAACCTGCAGCTCGACACTCCGATCGAAAGCATCAGCGCCAGCCCCATGGCCGGCCTGTATGAGGTCAAGCTCAAGGGCAGCCGCGTGCTGTATGCCAGTGCCGACGGTCAGTACATCGTCCAGGGCTACCTGTTCCAGCTCAAGGACGGCACGCCGGTCAATCTGACCGAGAAGGCCGAGCGCCTGGGTGTGTCCAAGCTGATCAATGGCATTCCTGTGGCTGAAACCGTGGTGTACCCGGCGGTTGGCGAAACCAAGACCCACATCACCGTGTTCACCGACACCACCTGCCCGTATTGCCACAAGCTGCACGCCGAAGTGCCTGCGCTGAACAAGCTGGGCGTGGAAGTGCGCTATGTAGCGTTCCCGCGCCAGGGCCTGGGTTCACCGGGTGACGAGCAGTTGCAGGCTGTATGGTGTTCGGCCGACAAGAAGGCCGCCATGGACAAGATGGTCGACGGCAAGGAAATCAAGGCCGCTAAATGCGCCAATCCGGTTTCCAAACAGTTCGCCCTCGGCCAGTCCATCGGTGTGAACGGTACGCCGGCCATCGTATTGGCAGACGGCCAAGTGATTCCGGGCTACCAGCCGGCGCCACAAGTTGCCAAACTGGCGCTGAGTGCCAAATAAACCAGCATCGTCGAACCTTTGACGATCATGGCCCGCGGATAAGCCGGCGGGCCATTAATTGAAAGCCGCGGTTGTGCGGCTGTTTTCCACGGCCGACCTAGCGTCGGCCGTTTCATGGGGAGTTCTTCAGTGAAACCGGTCAAAGTAGGCATCTGTGGGTTAGGGACCGTCGGTGGCGGTACCTTCAACGTTCTTCAGCGTAACGCTGAAGAAATTTCGCGCCGTGCAGGGCGTGGAATTGAAGTGGCACAAATTGCCACGCGTTCGCCAAAGCCTCAGTTCCAAACGACCGGTATTGCGATTACCCACGATGTCTTCGCCGTGGCCACCAACCCCGAGATCGATATCGTCATCGAACTGGTGGGTGGCTACACCGTGGCCCGCGAACTGGTGCTCAAGGCCATCGAGAACGGCAAGCATGTGGTCACCGCCAACAAGGCGCTGATTGCCGTGCATGGCAACGAGATCTTTGCCAAAGCCCGCGAGAAGGGCGTGATCGTGGCGTTCGAAGCCGCGGTAGCCGGCGGTATCCCGGTGATCAAGGCGATCCGTGAAGGCCTGTCCGCCAACCGTATCAACTGGGTGGCCGGTATCATCAACGGCACCGGTAACTTTATCCTCACCGAAATGCGCGAGAAGGGCCGCACCTTCGAAGACGTGCTGGCCGAGGCCCAGGTCCTGGGCTACGCCGAAGCCGACCCGACGTTTGACGTGGAAGGCATCGACGCGGCGCACAAGCTGACCATCCTGGCGTCCATCGCCTTTGGTATCCCGCTGCAATTCGACAAGGCCTACACCGAAGGCATCACCAAGCTGACCACCGCCGACGTGAATTACGCCGAAGCCCTGGGCTATCGCATCAAGCACCTGGGCGTGGCTCGCAGCACGCCGGCGGGTATCGAGTTGCGTGTGCACCCGACGCTGATCCCGGCCGACCGTCTGATCGCCAACGTCAATGGCGTGATGAACGCTGTGATGGTCAACGGCGACGCCGCCGGCTCGACCCTGTTCTACGGCGCCGGCGCCGGCATGGAGCCGACTGCGTCGTCGGTGATCGCCGACTTGGTGGACGTGGTGCGCGCCATGACCAGCGACCCGGAAAACCGCGTACCGCACCTGGCCTTCCAGCCGGACTCCCTCTCGGCCCATCCGATCCTGCCGATCGAAGCCTGCGAAAGTGCCTACTACCTGCGCATCCAGGCTCAGGATCACCCTGGCGTATTGGCTCAGGTGGCCAGCATCCTGTCGGAGCGCGGCATCAACATCGAATCGATCATGCAGAAGGAAGTCGAGGAGCAAAATGGCCAGGTGCCAATGATCCTGCTGACCCACCGTGTGCTGGAACAACACATCAACGATGCCATCCAGGCTCTTGAAGCTCTCCAGGGCGTAGTTGGGCCGGTAGTCCGGATTCGCGTCGAACATTTGAATTAATTCAGCTGCAAGCGCCAAGCTGCAAGCTTCAAGTAGAAGCAGATCTGCTCTAACTTGAAGCTTGTCACTTGAAGCTTGAAGCCCAAACCGAAGGTTTGCCCCTATGCGCTACATCAGCACCCGCGGCCAGGCACCGGCCCTGAATTTCGAAGACGTCCTGCTGGCGGGACTCGCCACCGACGGCGGCCTGTACGTGCCGGAAAACCTGCCGCGCTTTACCCAGGAAGACATTGCTTCGTGGGCCGGCCTGCCGTACCACGAGCTGGCGTTTCGGGTGATGCGCCCGTTCGTCACCGGCAGCATTCCGGATGCGGACTTCAAGAAGATTCTGGAAGAGACCTACGGCGTGTTTTCCCACAGCGCCATCGCACCGTTGCGTCAGTTGAACGGCAACGAATGGGTGCTGGAGCTGTTCCACGGCCCGACCCTGGCATTCAAGGACTTTGCTCTGCAATTGCTGGGTCGCCTGTTGGACTACGTGCTGGCCAAGCGTGGCGAGCGTGTGGTGATCATCGGCGCCACGTCCGGTGATACCGGCTCGGCGGCGATCGAAGGCTGCAAGCACTGCGAAAACGTCGACATCTTCATCCTGCATCCACACCAGCGCGTGTCGGAAGTGCAGCGTCGCCAGATGACGACTATCTTCGGCGAAAATATCCACAACATCGCCATCGAAGGCAACTTCGATGACTGCCAGGAAATGGTCAAGAACAGCTTCGCCGACCAGAGCTTCCTCAAGGGAACGCGTCTGGTGGCGGTGAACTCGATCAACTGGGCGCGGATCATGGCCCAGATCGTCTACTACTTCCACGCCGCCCTGCAGTTGGGTGGCCCGGCGCGTTCGGTGTCGTTCTCGGTGCCGACCGGCAACTTCGGCGACATCTTCGCCGGCTACCTGGCGCGTAACATGGGCCTGCCGATCAACCAGTTGATCGTCGCCACCAACCGCAACGACATCCTGCACCGCTTCATGAGCGGCAACCAGTATGTCAAGGAAACCCTGCACGCCACATTGTCGCCGTCCATGGACATCATGGTGTCGTCGAACTTCGAGCGTCTGCTGTTCGACATGCATGGTCGCAACGGTGCGGCCATTGCCGGCTTGATGGACACATTCAAGAGTGGCGGTGGTTTCAGCGTTGATGAAGAGCGTTGGACCGAAACCCGCAAGCTCTTCGATTCCCTGGCCGTGGACGACGCGCAGACCTGCGAAACCATCGCCGAAGTCTACGCCCACACCGGCGAGTTGCTCGACCCGCACACCGCCATCGGTGTAAAGGCCGCCCGCGAATGCCGTCGCAGCCTGGATATCCCGATGGTGATCCTCGGCACCGCCCACCCGGTCAAATTTCCGGAAGCGGTGGAGCAGGCCGGGGTCGGCAAGGCTCTTGAACTGCCGGCGCATCTCACAAACCTGTTCGAGCGCGAAGAGCGCTGCACGGTGTTGGCCAATGACCTGAAGGTTGTGCAGGCGTTTGTGAGCCAGCATGGCAATCGCGGTAAGCCTTTGTAAGGCCCATCGCGAATGCAAAAACGCCGCTTTCCCTTCCTTGGGTCAGCGGCGTTTTCGTTTCTGGCAGGCCCGGGTCTCGCGTTACGAGAGTAGTTTCTGCGCGATCACGACGACTGTGCCCACAGCGGCATAGAAGCCTGTCGCGATAGCCACCGGGTACCAGAACGTCTCACAGGTTATCTTCAGCGATTCTGCGTGAAGTTTGTTTTGCTCTGCATTCATGCGTGATATCTCGGCATTCATCCGTGACACCTCGGCAAAAATACGAGACACCTCTGCGTGCATTCTGTCTGTCGACGTCTGCGGTTCATTGTGTTCCGCCATCGCTTTTATCCTTCGTAATATGGGCCTTTTGACATGCGCTTGTGTCTGCATCGCAGCGCGGCCAACGCTTATCGAGTATAGGATTCAGCCTCAGCCTCAGCCTCAGCGTTGGCGCCCGGCAAACCCCAAAACAGCAGCCCATTGCGTAAGCATTTATGTGCCGCCGTTTTTTGCCTGTCATGTTGCTAGCGCATGCTGGAGACGTCATCCCCCGGCGACCCCACATAAACAAAAAAGCGAACTTTCCTACGTCGCAACCAGTCACTAAGGAAAGATGCAGCTCCCGTTTACAAGAATGTTTGCGAACTATTGAGTGGTGATCGAGATGGAAATTATCAGCCTATTGCTCGAAGAAGCACTGAGCCCTTATCAGGTGACGTTGACCACCGCGGGTATGCAGGATGAGTGCTTGGTGACTGTCAGGAACCCTGCTGACGCGATCGTGGTCGAGCGTGAATTCGACCGCGCACAGTTGATGGACAAGCGCGGGCTGGTGGATGTGGTGGATTGCCTGTTGCGCGATATCAAAATCGCCGAAGGGCGGCTGGAACCGTCGGTGATCGCCGCGCTGCGCAATGCCGCCCAGACTCGCGGCGCCGTGCGCGCATGAAGAATTGTTTATTTATGGAAACTTCCTACAGCGTGCCCGGTCAGATTTCGTAACAGCAAGAGCAAACATTGTGCTCCGGTGTTTGTGGCTTGTTGTACTGGTCTTGTTGTAGGCCACGTTTAACCCCGAAGTGTCTCCCCACTCTTCGGGGTTTCTTTTTGCCTGCGATTTGTCAGGGCGGGGGCGACGCTACGCACCCGCCAGCCTTCTGTGCGCCCAGGCCGAACCGAGCAAGCCTTCGCCTGTGCCGATGGCGTATCAGATCGCGCCTTCCTCACGCAGGCGCGCAATCGCCGCCGTGTCGTACCCCAGCTCGCCCAGGACTGCGCCGTTGTGCTCGCCCAGCTGCGGGCCGACCCACTCGCAGCTGCCGGGCGTGTCCGACAGCTTGGGCACGATGCCAGGCATTTTGAAATCCTTGCCGCCGGGCAGTTGTGCCTTGAGGAACATTTCCCGGGCCAGAAACTGCGGGTCTCCCAGCATGTCCTCGGCGCTGTAGATGCGACTGGCAGGCACCTCGGCCTGGTTCAGTTGCGCTATGACCTGATCCAGCGGCAGGGCGTTGACCCAGCGGTCGATCACGCCGTATAGCTCATCGCGGCGACTGTCGCGACCGTCGTTGCTGGCCAGTTGGGGATCGTTGGCCAGGTCGTCACGACCGATGGTCGCCATGAAACGCTTGAAGATTGCGTCGCCATTGGCGCCGATCTGTACATGCTTGCCGTCCGCGCTGGTGTGGATCGAGGAGGGCGTGATGCCGGGCATGATGTTGCCGGTGCGTTCGCGGATGAAGCCGAACACGTCGAACTCGGGAATCATGCTTTCCATCATGGCGAAAATGGCTTCATACAGCGCCACATCGACCATCTGGCCCTGGCCGCCGTTGACCTCGCGATGCCGCAGCGCCATCAGCGCGCCGATTACCGCCCACAACGCCGCGATAGAGTCGCCGATGGAAATCCCGGTGCGTACCGGCGGGCGGTCTTCGAAGCCCGTGATATAACGCAGCCCGCCCATGGATTCGCCCACCGCGCCGAACCCTGGCTGGTCCTTCATCGGCCCGGTCTGGCCAAAACCCGACAGCCGCACCATCACCAGTTTCGGGTTGAGCGCGTGCAAGGTCTCCCAGCTCAGGCCCAGTTTTTCCAACACGCCGGGACGGAAGTTTTCGATCAGAATGTCGGCATCCGCCAGCAGTTGCTTGAGAATGGCCAGGCCATCCGGGTGTTTGAGGTTCAACGTCAGGGATTTCTTATTGCGCGCCTGCACGAACCACCAAAGCGATGTGCCTTCATACAGCTTGCGCCATTTGCGCAGCGGATCGCCGCCGTCCGGGGATTCGACCTTGATCACCTCGGCGCCGAATTCCGCGCAGATACGTGAGGCGAACGGGCCCGCGATCAGGGTGCCGAGTTCGATGACTTTCAGGCCGGCAAGCGGTTTGGCATTAAACGACATGGGGATCCTTGGCTGCGCAGAACAGGTGTGTGATGCCTTTTAACATAGGCGAGGGCCCAGGGATAAGGCGGATGCAGCGCAGTATTCGTGGATTGGCGTCGCCATCGGTTAGACTGGCCGCCTTTCCTTGTCTCTAGAAGCCCGTTCATGGCCCAGCCGTCCACGACCTACAAATTCGAACTTAACCTCACCGACCTCGATCGCTCGGTGTACGAGAGTGTCAAACAGACCATCGCTCGCCATCCGTCGGAGACTGAAGAACGCATGACCGTGCGGCTCCTGGCCTACGCGCTTTGGTACAACGAGCAGTTGTCGTTTGGCCGTGGCCTGTCAGATGTAGACGAACCGGCCTTGTGGGAGAAAAGCCTGGATGACCGTGTATTGCACTGGATCGAAGTCGGCCAGCCCGATGCCGACCGCCTGACCTGGTGCTCGCGTCGCACCGAGCGCACCAGCCTGCTGGCGTACGGTAGCCTGCGCGTGTGGGAAGGCAAGGTGGTGCCGGTGGCCAACAACCTGAAGAATGTGCACATCGCAGCCGTACCGCAGGAAGTCCTCGAGACCCTGGCCAAGGACATGCCCCGCGTGATCAAGTGGGACGTGATGATCAGCGAAGGTACGATCTTCGTCACCGACGACCGCGGCCAGCATGAAGTGCAACTGCAATGGCTGGTCGGCGAACGCGATTGAGTTCAGTTGATTTCAGCCTTGCTGTTTAACCGTTGTATTAGAAGAGAAGTGCCCGTCACCCCATGCGTATCGATCCCCGCCCATTGCCCGCCGTCCTGCCGTTTCTCGGTGAACTGCCCCCGCTGTTGACCCGCCTCTACGCCGCGCGCGGGGTGCAGTCCGAGGCCGAGCTGGACAAGAGTTTGGCGCGGTTGATTCCCTATCAGCAGCTCAAGGGCATCGACGCGGCGGTGGATTTGCTGGTGACGGCGCTGGAGCAGCGCCAGCGCATCCTGATCGTGGGCGACTTCGACGCCGATGGCGCCACGGCCAGCGCCGTCGGCACCCTGGGCCTGCGGCTGCTGGGCGCTGCCCATGTCGACTACCTGGTGCCCAATCGCTTCGAATACGGCTACGGCCTGACGCCGGAAATCGTCGCCGTGGCCCTGCAGCGCGAGCCGCAATTGCTGATCACCGTGGACAACGGTATCTCCAGCGTCGAAGGCGTGGCCGCGGCCAAGGCGGCCGGGCTGAAGGTATTGGTGACCGATCACCACTTGCCGGGGGAAGAGTTGCCGGCGGCGGATGCTATCGTCAACCCGAACCAGCCGGGGTGCACCTTCCCCAGTAAAGCCTTGGCCGGTGTCGGCGTGATCTTCTACGTATTGATGGCCCTGCGCGCGCGCCTGCGCGAGTTGGGCCGATACGCGAACACACCGCAGCCCAATATTGGTGATCTGCTCGATCTGGTTGCCCTGGGCAGCGTCGCGGACGTGGTGCCCCTGGACGCCAACAACCGCATCCTGGTGCATCAAGGGCTGGAGCGCATCCGCGCCGGACGGGCGCGGCCGGGGATCAAGGCGATCCTGGAGGTGGCCAAGCGCGACGCGGCGCGAATCACCTCTACCGACCTCGGCTTTATTCTCGGGCCACGGCTCAATGCCGCCGGGCGCCTGGATGATATGAGCCTGGGCATCGAATGCCTGCTCACCCGAGATGTTGCCGCGGCGCGCGAGATGGCCGCACAACTGGACGGCATGAACCAGGACCGCAAATCCATCGAGCAAGGCATGCAGCGCGAAGCCCTGGCCCAGCTCAAGGACTTGCCGGTGGACTCCATGCCCTATGGCCTGTGCCTGTTCGACCCGCAGTGGCACCAAGGAGTAATCGGTATCCTGGCGTCGCGCATGAAAGAGCGCTACTTCCGGCCGACCATCGCCTTTGCCGACGCCGGGGACGGCCTGCTCAAAGGCTCAGGGCGCTCTGTGCCGGGTTTTCACATCCGCGACGCCCTGGCCGTGGTTGCCAGCCAGCATCCCACGCTGATCGCGAAATACGGCGGGCACGCGATGGCGGCGGGGCTGACATTGCCTGAGGAAAACTTCCCACTGTTCGCGCAAGCCTTCGATGCCGAAGTGCGTCGCCAATTGCGCGAAGAAGACCTCACGGGCCGCCTGCTGTCCGACGGCACTCTGGCGGTGGAGGAATTCCACCTGGAACTGGCCCGCGCTCTGCGACATGCCGGCCCATGGGGGCAGCACTTTCCCGAGCCGTTATTTCACGGCGTGTTCCAGTTGGTGGAGCAACGTGTGGTGGGGGAGCGCCACCTGAAAGTGGTGCTCAAGAGTGAGTGCGGTTCGGTGAAGCTCGATGGCATCGCGTTCGGGGTGGATCGGGAGGTCTGGCCGAACCCAACGGTGCGTTGGGTTGAACTGGCCTACAAGCTGGATGTGAACGAGTTCCGTGGCAATGAAACCGTGCAACTGATGATCGCGCATATCGAGCCGCGCTGACCAAACAAAGGTGGGAGGGGGCAAGCCTCCTCCCACATTTTGATTCCTGTAAGGCCGATTTTATTCGGTTTTGGCCTGGTGCTTGACGATGATATCCACCAACCGTTTGGCCAGCGCCGGATAATTTTCGTCGAAGTGATGCCCGCCCGGCAGCTTCAAGGCTTCACCCACGGCGGTCTTGTCGGTGCAGCCGCTCTCGTCGACTTCTTCGGCACCGTAGATGCACACCACCTTGTCTGCCGGCAGCTTGGCCATTTCGGGTCCGGTGGCGGCTTCTTTACCGGCGTTACCCAGCCAGCCTTCCACTTCGATTTCAAAGCTGCCGGTACGGGCGAAGGCCAGCAGGATGATTGCATCGACCCGCTGTTGCTCGTTCTCCGGCAGGCGATTGTAAATGGCCGGCAGGACGTCGGCGCCGAAGGAGTAGCCGGTCAGCACGAAGCGCTTGGTGCCCCACTTTTGCCGGTAGTGCTGCATCAATTCGGTGAGGTCTTTGGCGCTTTGTTCCGGCGTCTTGTGCTGCCAGTAGTAGCGCAGTGTGTCGATGCCGACCACCGGGTAGCCGATCTTGGCCATCTCGCTGGCTACGTCGCGGTCCAGGTCGCGCCAGCCGCCATCACCGGAGAGGAACAGCGTTACCGTGTCCTTGGCCTGGCCGGCCGGCACTTCGACCACCGGGATCGCCAGCCCGCCGTTGTCCGAACCGACCAATTGCTTGCGCAGTTCGTTGTTCAGCACTTGCGGGTAATGAATGTCGTAGTCGCTGATGCTGGTGGTGGCGCGCGGCGTGTCACGTACGAAGCTGGCGCTTTCATCGTCAGGGTTGTCATTCCATGCCACCAGCCAGTTGCCGTGGGCGGCGGTTTTCGGCAAAGGATCCTTGCACCCTTCCTGCACAAGCGCAAAGCCGACCGAGATGGCGTTGGCCTTGTCGTCGTTCTGTGTGGCCAGCCAGCGCCAGGCCAGTGCTGCGCCAGGGCCGATGCCGCTGACCAGGGTGGCCGGGCCCTTGAGCTGCGCCAGGGCCTCTTGCAGGGCTTGTTCCTGCAGTTTGCAGTCATCCTTGGGCAGCACCACTTGCACGATCTGCGCCTTGCCGCCCTGGCTCAGGGCCAGCAGTTGGCTGTCGGCCAGCACGTCGTCGGCCAGCACGGCCACGATCACGCGGGCTTTGGCGGTGCCGGCCGGGGTCACACGGGTCAGCGCCGCGCCATCGGCCTGGGGCAATTGCTCCAGAGTGGGCTGCGGGGCAGGGCGGTTCCAGTACCAAAAGCCGCCACCCAGGATCAGGGCGAGCAGCACTACTAAGGCCAATACATACCGCCAGGAGCGTCGAATCATCAGCGTTTCACCAATCCAGTCAAGCCGCCCGCGATGAGGGCGGCGGTATCGGCCAGTGCCACCAGCGGATCGAGTCCTGCGGGCACGGCCATATAGCGAGGTTCCCAGTCAGGCTGGAATTTGTCTTTGAAGCGGCGCAAACCTTGAAAGTTATACAGTTGCTCGCCGCGACGGAACACCATCGAGCCCAGGCGTTGGGTCAATGGGGCGCCGCGTCGTGGCTGCAGGCCCGACAACGGCACCATGCCGAGGCTGAAGCGGGCGTAGCCATGGTTCTTATAGTGTTGAATCAGGCCGACCATCATGAACTCCATGGTCAGCTTGGGCGCGTCCGGGTGCGCACGCATCAGGTCCAGACTGGCCAGGTCATGGTTGTAGGTTTCGAGCAGGTTGGCGAAGGCCACCGGGCGCCCTTCGAAGCGAATGATCGCGATGCGAAAGTGCTTGAGGTAGTCATCACTGAAGCGCCCCAGGGAAAAGCCTTTTTCGCGCACATTCTTACCGGTAAGCCAGGCGTCCGAGATAACTTTTAATTCATCCATCGGCGCCGTGCCCGGCTCGCAGATCTCCAGGGACAGGCCATCCCGGGTGCCACGGTTCCAGGTGTAGCGCAAATCCTTCATCTCTTTGCCCTTGGCTTCCAGGTCAAAGCGCTTGAGGTCCACGCGGGCTTCCTCGCCCAGCTTGATCGCGGTCAGGCCGATGTCCATGTAGTACGGCAGATTCTCCGCCCGCACCTGGTAGAACACCGGGCGCGCATGGTGGATGTCGCACAGGTCGCGGAACTGCCAGATCATCTCGGCGCGTTGTTGGGTCGGCCCGATCGGGTCGTACAGGGCCACCAGGCTGCGCCCACGGCGGGCGTACATCAGGAACGCTTCGTCATTGGGGTGGAAGAGCAGGGCTTTGTCTCCCGTCAACGCCAGGCCACCGTCGGGTTGGGACGAGGCCATCAGGATCCTGGTGGCGCGCTCCAGTTCTTCCGGCGTGGGCAGATGGATCACGGGGCGCGCAGTACGCAGCAGCCAGGTCAGCGACACGATCACCAACAGCACGGCGGCGCCGAGCAAGGAGCGCAGGCCACGCGGGGCGTTGGCGTCGAGGGTGAACTGCCACCAGAGTTGGTGGCTGTAGGGGACGTCCTGGTAGGCAAACAACAGCAGCCAGATCGAGGCGCCCAGCACGCATACGCTGGCCACCAGGTACAGCGGCGAAAACGGCAGTTCGGTCAGGCGACTGGCGCGGTAGAACGAACGTCGGAAGATCGCCAGCAGCACCGCGGTCATGGTCATCAGACTGGCTTCTTCCCAGTCGAAGCCTTTAAGCAGCGAAAGCAGGGCGCCCACCAACAGCAACACCATGGTCAGCATCCAGGCGGCCGACAGGCGTCGACGCAGGCCCTGGGCGAGCAGCAGGCACAGCACGCCGATCAGGCTGGCACCGAAGTGGGAGGCGTCAATCAGGCGGTGGGGAATCAGGAAGCCGATGTTTTCCAGGCGTGAATCGATCTCCGGCGTGGCGCCGGAAAACAGCAGGACCACGCCGGACAAAAAAACCAGTACGGCCAGCACCGGGGCCGCCAGGCCCGAGGCCACTCGCAGGCTCTGCTGGGTCTGGAACAGGCGCTGGGCCTCGTTGACCAGCAGGAAAACGCAAGCGATCAGCAGTGGCAGCACCACGTAGATCATGCGATAGAGCAGCAACGCCGCCGCCAGTGGCGCGGCGCCGAGCTTGTCGGCGAAGGCTGCGAGCAGGATCGCCTCGAACACTCCCACACCGCCCGGTACGTGGCTGAGCACACCTGCGGCCAGGGCCAGCAGGTAGACCAGCAGGAACGGGCCGAAGGGCGGCGCTTCCGGCAGCAGCATATAAAGGACGGCGGCGGCGGCGGCAACATCCAGTGCGGTAATGACCAGTTGCAGGAAGGTCAGGCGACGACCCGGCAGGCGCAGGGTGCGGCGGCCGACCTTGACCAGCAGGTTGTCCGGATAGGGCTGTTCCGGCAAACGACGGCGATAGATACCGATGCACAGCGCGGCCGACAGTATCAGCACCGCGCCGGCAATACCGCCGAGCAGTATTTGCGGCAGATGCAGATAGCTGGAGGCGGCCGGCAGGTTGCTCAATGTCGCGATCGCGGCCAGCGGCGGCAGGGCAGTGCCCAAGGCCAGGCTGGCAAACACCGTCATGCGGGCTACTTCCGAGGCCCCGATGCCATGGCGTGCATAGAGACGGTAGCGCACCGATCCGCCCGAGAGCATCGACAGGCCAATGGCATTGCCGATGGCGAAGGCGGTAAAGCCGCCGAGGGCCAAGGTCTTGGCGGGCAGGTTTACCCCTGCGTAGCGGGCGCCGGAAAACTCATAGCCCAGCAGGATCACAAAGCCGGCGACGGCCGCAGCGAAGGCTCCCAGCAAGGCTGGCTTGGGCACTTCCAGGATCGAGTCGTGGAGAGCGTAGAGATCCAGTTCCAGCAACAGATGTCGGCAGGCGATCAGGGCGATGGCGAACAGCAGCAACGTCACTGCCAGGCCGATCGGCTGTCGGTATTTGCTCAACAGATCGAGCCAGCGCAAACGGGTGGGGGCGATCGGTTGGGTTGCTGTGACGGAATCTTGTGGTTCAGACGAGTTGGCGCGCATCAATCACCTCGTGGATTGTGCGCGACAGGATGGAGGTATCCAGCCAAGTTACCAATCCCTATGGACAAAATAATTACAAATATTAACGCGTATCACCGGGTGCGGCGACTGCGGCCATTGGTCGTAGAGGAGTAAGCATAGCGCGTGATCAGATGGACTCCACAAACCGTGTGCGGTTTCATGAAATATGCCATCTCATTGTTTCAGAAGAACTTTTTCTTCAGATACAAAAAAGGCCACTCTTTCGAGCAGCCTTTTTTGATGTTTGGTTGCGGGAGCCGGATTTGAACCGACGACCTTCGGGTTATGAGCCCGACGAGCTACCAGACTGCTCCATCCCGCGTCTGTGGGCGGCATTCTACAGTCCAGCGGCGAGGTGTCAACCGTTAATGGCCCGATGGGTCAAATAAGTGTGAATCGGAGGCTGCATACCGGTCAGGAGCGCTAAGTGCGCGGCGACTAAAGATTTTTTTGTCTTACAATTTTCGTACAGATGTAAAACAGGCAGGCACAAAAAAGGCCACTCTTTCGAGTAGCCTTTTTTGATGTTTGGTTGCGGGAGCCGGATTTGAACCGACGACCTTCGGGTTATGAGCCCGACGAGCTACCAGACTGCTCCATCCCGCGTCTGTGTGTCGGCATTCTACAGAGGAACGCGAGTGTGTCAACCTGTGATTGCAAGAAAAGCGCTTTGGGTTCAATCGGTTAGCTCTCGATAACGGCTTCCTTGACCGCACGGGCCCAGGCAGGCCGAGGGTTTCAGCTCTATTGCGCGGCTTGTTTCGATTGAGAAATTAAATCTCATCAGGAAAATTCCTACCGCTCAGACGGAAGATTCAAACTACTGGTGCTATATACAGGGGGTGAGTGCGATACTGAACGCCCGTTGGATTACCCCTTCTATTTATGACGCAGCGCAAAATCATCCACGTCGACTGTGATTGCTTCTACGCCGCCATCGAGATGCGCGATGACCCGAGCCTGGCCCGCAAGCCACTGGCCGTGGGCGGCTCGGCGGATCGGCGCGGGGTGATCGCCACGTGCAACTATGAAGCACGGGCCTACGGTGTGCGTTCGGCAATGTCGTCACGGCATGCCCTGAAGCTGTGCCCGGACCTGACCATCGTCAAGCCGCGCATGGATGCCTATAAAGAAGCGTCGAAGGAAATTCACACGATCTTTCGCGACTATACCGATCTGATCGAACCGCTTTCACTGGATGAGGCTTACCTGGACGTTTCCGACAGCCCGCATTTTGGCGGCAGTGCCACGCGCATCGCCCAGGACATCCGCCGTCGGGTTTCCAACCAACTGCACATCACCGTGTCTGCTGGCGTGGCGCCGAACAAGTTCCTGGCCAAGATCGCCAGCGACTGGAAGAAGCCTAACGGCCTGTTTGTGATTACCCCGGACCAGATTGAAGATTTCGTCTCCCAGCTGCGTGTGAGCAAGCTTCATGGGGTGGGCAAGGTCACCGCCGACAAGCTGGCACGCCTGGGTATCGAGGACTGTCTGCAACTGCGAGAGTGGAACAAGCTGGCGCTGGTACGTGAATTCGGCAGTTTTGGCGAGCGACTATGGAGTCTCGCCCGTGGGATTGATGAGCGCGCGGTGCAGAATGACAGCCGGCGACAATCCATCAGTGTGGAAAATACCTACGATACCGATCTGCCGGATCTCTCAAGTTGCCTGGCCAAGCTGCCTGAGCTGATGGAAACCCTGGCCGGGCGCATGGCGCGCATCGACAGCAGTTATCGGGCGGGCAAGCCGTTCGTTAAGGTGAAGTTTCATGACTTTACCCAGACCACCTTGGAGCAGGCCGGGGCAGGGCGGGATCTGGAGAGTTATCAGCAGCTACTGACCCAGGCGTTCAATCGCGGTGGGAAACCAGTGCGTTTGCTGGGGATTGGCGTGCGCTTGCTGGACCTGAGTGGCGGTAACGAACAGTTAGAGTTCGCCTGGTAGAAACCGCCAGTCAAAATGTGGAAGGGGCTCCTCCCACATTTGATCTCCAACCCTTTGCGCTCTCAGCGTGCGCCTGGATCCGC
The DNA here is from genome assembly GCF_030209095.1 of Pseudomonas sp. lyk4-R2A-8. Taxonomy (NCBI): domain Bacteria; kingdom Pseudomonadati; phylum Pseudomonadota; class Gammaproteobacteria; order Pseudomonadales; family Pseudomonadaceae; genus Pseudomonas; species Pseudomonas sp. lyk4-R2A-8. The sequence goes on along the minus strand of NZ_JARVSS010000015.1, from coordinate 211,548 downwards.
TACGAGTCGCCCTGCATCCTTGGTCAACGCCTGCAAAAATTCCTGCTGCAACTCAGGATCATTGCGGGTCAGTTCGATCAGGCTTTGTTCCAGCTCGCTGGCTTCTTCTTCCAGGCCCAACTCCGACAAGCGTTTGACGCGGTGCACCCACTGGCTGACTTCGTCGTCTTCCAGGTCGTCGTAGATCAAACCGTGGGCTTCGAGCAACTTGCCACGCAGGGTGTGGCTGATGGCCAATGTCGAATCCACGTGCACATCGTCCTGACCATCCTCCACATTGATCTTCAAGGTGGTGACGTGGTTCAGGTCCTGCTCGGCAAAGGGGCTGTCCAGCAAATTCAGGCGCAGCACGCCGTTGCGGTCGGTGGTCAGCTCATGGGTCTGTTTGCCGGCAGTGACCTGGACCGGACGTTCGCTCCAGGGCAGGCTCGAATACTCCAGGCGCTTGTCGCGCTGGACTTCATCGATACCGGCCAGATTCTGCTGCGCGCGACCATGAGACTGCACGTTCATGAATGGGTTGAGCCCGTCCACGCCGTAGATCAGCCAATCATGGGTCACGCTCGTCGGCAGGTTGCCGAGGGCGAAGATGTTCGCCACGTTGGCGCCTGCACCTGCTACCAACGCCACCGCACCCAGTGGCATTTCATACACTTCGCGCCAGGGTTGGTAAGGCGTATAGCGGTCATAACGACGGGTGACTTCGAACTCGGTGACCTCAAAGGTCTTTTGTTCGTGAATGCGCACCCGGCGTTGCGGCAGTTCCAGCACTTTGGGCTCGCCTACATCGATCTGCAGGCTGTGATCGAGCAATTTGCGCTCGACCCGCTCCTCGTGCTCGCTGCGTTGCGACATCTGATTGGCGCAGCCGCTGACCAGCAGGGCGCCGCACAAGGCGGCGCCCCCCAGGGCTCTGGTGTTTCGCTTGAACATGACTTCTCTTGATCTGGTTTTCAGCGACGAATACGCGCCTGAAGGAAAGACAGCACGTCAGCCACCGGCAACGGTTGGGCTTCGGCTTCGGTCCGGCTCTTGTATTCCAGATTGCCATCGGCCAGGCCGCGGTCGCTGACCACGATCCGGTGAGGGATGCCAATCAGTTCCATGTCGGCGAACTTGATGCCAGGGCTGGTTTTCTTGTCCCGGTCATCAAGCAACACTTCAAAACCGGCGGCCGTCAGTTCGGCATACAGTTTGTCGGTGGCTTCGCGTACTTGCTCGGTTTCATAGCGCAGCGGTACCAGCGCCACTTGGAACGGCGCCAGGGCGTCACTCCAGATGATGCCTTTCTCGTCGTTGTTCTGCTCGATGGCAGCCGCCACCACGCGGGACACGCCAATACCGTAGCACCCCATTTCCAGGGTGATCGGCTTGCCGTTCTCGCCCAGCACTTCGCACTTCATCGCTTTGCTGTATTTGTTGCCCAGCTGGAAGATGTGCCCGACTTCGATGCCACGCTTGATTTCCAGGGTGCCCTTGCCATCCGGGCTAGGGTCGCCGGCCACCACGTTGCGCAGGTCGGCGACGGTGGGAACCGGCAGGTCACGCTCCCAGTTCACGCCGAAATAGTGCTTGTCGTCGATGTTCGCACCGATACCGAAGTCGCTCATCAGCTCGACCGAACGGTCGATGATGATCGGCAGCGGCAGGTTCAGCGGGCCGAGGGAACCGGCGCCAGCGCCAATGGCGTCGCGCAGCTCGGCATCGGTGGCCATGACCAGTGGGTTGGCAACGCCCGGCTGCTGGGCGGCCTTGATTTCATTGAGTTCGTGGTCGCCACGGATCACCAGCGCGATCAGCTTGCCTTCTTCTTCAGCGTGCACGATCAGCGTCTTGATGGTCTTTTCAATCGGCAGATTGAATTTTTCCACCAGGGCCGCGATGGTCTTGGTGTCCGGGGTGTCCACCAGGCGCAGTTCTTCGGTCGGGGCAGGGCGCGAGGTTTCCCGTGGCACGGCCTCGGCTTTCTCGATGTTCGCCGCGTAGTCGGAGCCGTTGCTGAACACGATATCGTCTTCGCCGGACTCGGCCAGTACGTGGAATTCGTGGGAGCCGGCGCCGCCGATGGAACCGTTATCCGCTTCAACCGGGCGGAATTTCAGGCCCAGGCGCGTGAACACGTTGCAATAGGCCTGGTGCATGCGGTCGTAGGTGACCTGCAGGGACGCCTGGTCAGCGTGGAACGAATAGGCGTCCTTCATGATGAATTCACGGCCGCGCATCAAGCCGAAGCGTGGGCGGATTTCATCACGGAATTTGGTCTGGATCTGATACAGGTTCAGCGGCAACTGTTTATAGCTGCTCAGCTCGTTGCGCATCAGGTCGGTGATCACTTCTTCATGGGTCGGGCCGGCGCAGAAATCGCGGCCATGACGGTCCTTGAAGCGCAGCAACTCAGGGCCGTACTCTTCCCAACGTCCGGATTCCTGCCACAGTTCGGCCGGCTGAGTGCTCGGCATCAACACTTCCAGGGAGCCGGCGGCGTTCATTTCTTCACGAACGATGGCTTCGACCTTGCGCATCACCTTCAAGCCCATGGGCAACCAGGTGTACAGGCCCGAGGCCAGTTTGCGGATCATGCCGGCGCGCAGCATCAGTTGGTGGCTGATCACGACCGCATCGGAAGGCGTTTCTTTCTGTGTGGCGAGCAAATATTGACTGGTACGCATGGTAGGCCGTTGTCGGTTGCTTGAACTTGAAATGACTTGGGATTGTACGGGCGCGGGCTGCCGGAGTACAGGCATCAGAATGCAGAGGGGTATGTGGGAGGGGGCAAGTCGAATCGTCGCAACGCCCCTCCCACATTGTCAGTCCTCAGCCGGTGGACTCAACCGAATCCGCCGATTCTCCTGATACCAGTGCAACGCGATCAGCAGCAGCGTCGGCACCCCCAGCATGCAGGTGATCAGGAAGAAGTTGTGATAGCCGAACTTCTCCACCATCACCCCCGAATACCCGCCGATCAGGCGCGGCAACAACAGCATGATCGAGCTGAGCAGCGCATATTGGGTAGCGGAGAACTTGAGGTTGGTCAGGCTCGACAAGTAGGCCACGAAGGCCGACGTGGCCAGGCCCGAGCTGAAGTTATCCAGTGAGATGGTGAAAATCAGCATCTGCAGGTCCGGGCCCATGTCGGCGAGCATCACGAACAGCAGGTTGGTGCCGGCCGACGCTACGCCACCGATGAACAGGATCGGCAGGATGCCGAAGCGCACAATCAGCAGGCCGCCCATGCCGGCGCCGAGCAGCGTCATGATCAGGCCGAAGATTTTGCTGACCCCGGCAATCTGGTCCTTGGTAAAGCCCTGGTCGATGTAGAACACATTGGCCATCACGCCCATGACCGTGTCGGACATGCGATACGTTGCGATCAGGCCCAGCAGCAGCAACGCCTGCCAGCGATAGCGCAGGATAAAGTCGTTGACCGGTGTCAGCACCGGCGCCAGGCCACGCCGGCCCATGGCCGACAGGCACAGGCTGGTGAGCGTGATATAGAGGATGGCCCGCAGGAACGCGCGGTCTTCCATCAGCAGGTCCCACAGGCTCACGCCCTGGAAGAGCACACTGGCGAAATCGGTGTTGTACAACTGGGTGAACATCGCCGGTACCGACACCAGCAGTACGATCAGCACGAACACCGACACCAGTTGATGCACGAAGCTGTAGCGGCCGGCCTGCAACTGGGTGCGCAGTGGCACATTGGGCTCGCGCATGAGCAGGGTGGTCAGCAAGGCTGGAATCATCAGCACGCCGAACAGCACATAGGTGCCGGTCCACGCCGAGTGTTTGTAGTTGAAGCCGGTGGAGCCGAAACCTTCGGCGAAAAACAGTGCGCCGGCGGTGGCCAGCAGCGCGGCGATCCGATAACCGGACATATAGCTGGCGGCCAAGGCAGCCTGGCGACTGTCGTCGGCGATTTCCAGGCGATAGGCGTCGACCGCAATGTCCTGGGTAGCGGAGGCAAAGGCGACGATCACTGCAATGGCGATCAGCCAGGACAAATGCTTCTGCGGATCGCAGAAGCCCATGCCGATCAAGCCCAGGATCACCAGCGACTGGGCCAGCACCAGCCAGGAACGACGCCGCCCGAGTTTGCCGAGCAGCGGCAGGCGCCATTGGTCGAGCAGCGGTGACCAGACCCATTTGAAGGCGTACGCCAACCCGATCAGGCTGGCATAACCGATGGTTTCGCGGGCCACACCGGCTTCGCGCAACCACACCGAAAGCGTCGAGAACACCAACATGTAAGGCATGCCGGCAGCGAAGCCGAGCAACAACAGCACTAACGTCGAGGGGCTGGCATAGGCAGCGAGCGCGGCGCGCCAGGTTTTACGGGGCATGGGCTGGAGTCTGCCTCAGATTCACGGAAACAAAGCGCGCACTCTAACCGCTGTGCTCTACCGGGCGCCAGCCATGGCGCTGAATATCAACGCGATTGTTCAGGATACTGACGCCTTCGCTGCGCAAACGCGCACGTTGTTCGTCGCCCGAGGCGCTGCCGACCGGCAGGCTTATCCGACCGCCGGCACCCAGCACACGATGCCAGGGCAAGCGCGTGTCTTCGGGGAGCTGGCTCAAGGTGCGGCCCACCCAGCGAGCCGCGCGCCCTAAACCGGCCAGGTGCGCCAGCTCGCCGTAGCTCACCACGCAGCCTTCGGGCACTTGTGCCAGCGTCAGGTACAGCGCTGTGCGGCGTATCTCGGCAGGGCTTTGTTCAGGCTCGAGTGTGGGATTCACTGTGGCGCTATCCGTTTAAAACGTCAGTAATAATGTAAGAAACGTCTGTGAATATGGCGGTGAGAATTGAACTCATCTGCGATCCTTGAGTCAGTGCTTGCTAAGACGTGATCTAACACGATAATGCCCTCTTTTCGCCACGCCCGAGCCTCGAATCCGCTTATGTTGTCCAGAACCCTGCTGTGCCTTGCTGTTCTCAGTGCCTCAACGCCTCTGCTTGCCGATACCGTCTGGTTGAAAAACGGTGATCGCCTGACCGGCAAAATCAAGCTGTTCGACGGCGGCAAGTTGCTGATCCAGACCGCTTACGCCGGCGCTGTGCCCGTGGACTGGAAGCAGGTCAAAACCCTGGAAAGCGACCAGGAACTGCTGGTCAAGCAGGATGCCTACAGCGGCGAGAAGGCCAAGTCCCTCCACGCGGCGGAAGACGGCAAGGTGGTGCTGGCCAATGGCGAGGCACCCAAGACCGTGGAGCTGGCGAGCATTCAGCAGATCATCAAGCCAAAGCCTGTGATCGAGGACCTGGTATGGAAGGGCAACGTCGACCTGGCCCTGGATTACAAGCGCGCCGAGAAAGACACCAACGACTACGATATCGATTTCAAGACGTCCGCGCGTCATGGTCAATGGCGCCATACCGGGCAGGGCGAGTACAACCGCGAATTTCAGGACGATGTGACCACCACCGACAACTGGGCGCTGGAATACGACCTGGACCGTTTTCTCACCGAGCACTGGTTCTGGCAAGGGCGTCTGACCTACAAGCGCGACAAGGTTGAAGACCTGGCCCGCCAGCGCACCGTGGGTACCGGCCCCGGCTACCAGTTCTGGGACGATGAACTGGGCGCGTTCTCCCTCGGCTCGCTGGTCAACCGAACCGACTATGAATATGCCGACGGCGGCAAAGACAACTTCTATTCCCTGGCCATGAAGTGGAACTACAACCGCTACCTGGTGGGCAAGACCGTTGAGTTCTTCACCAACGGCGAACTGGGCAAGCCTATCGATGCACCGGCCGAGTACTCGTTGGATGCGGAAATGGGCCTGCGCTACAAAGTCACCGAGTGGGCATCGCTCAACCTCAAGGCCGAGCGCGATGTGATCAGCGGCGACTCCCAGAGCAGCCTGAGCAAAACCCGCTACACCGCTGGGTTCGGCGTGGCCTGGTAATCGAGCCCCTGGCAACCGCGGCCTTTATTGATTACCTTGTGTTGAGATCCATTCCCATACGCAGTGGGCGGCTGAATACCCGAGGAGTCATACGTTGAGCGCACAGGTTGCCAGGAACGCCCGAGAGCTGTTGCTCAAGGAATACCGTGGGGCTCTCTCCACATTGTCCAAAGCCATGCCCGGCTTTCCCTTTGGATCGGTGGTGCCGTACTGCCTGGACGAGCAGGGCCGGCCATTGATTCTGATCAGCCGCATCGCCCAGCACACCCATAACCTGCAAAAAGATCCCAAGTGTTCGCTGCTGGTCGGCGAGCGCGAGGCGGACGATGTGCAGGCAGTGGGGCGCCTGACCTACCTGGCCGAAGCCGAAAAACTGCAGGACGCCACCGCCATCGAGGTAGCGGCCGAACGCTATTACCGCTACTTCCCCGAGTCGGCCAACTACCACAAGGCCCACGATTTTGATTTCTGGGTGCTCAAGCCGGTGCGTCACCGCTATATAGGCGGGTTCGGCGCGATCCATTGGCTTGATCAGCTGACCCTGGCTAACCCTTTCGCCGGCACGGCCGAGCGCAGCATGGTCGAGCACATGAACAGCGACCATGCCAAGGCGATTTCGCATTACGTGGCACTTGCCGATTTGCCTGCCGGCGAGCCCGCGCAGTTGGCCGGGATCGACAGTGAGGGCATGCACCTGCGCATTGGTCAGTCGTTGCACTGGCTGCCGTTCGCAACGTCTTGCAACACGCCGACACAGGTGCGCGAAGCCCTGGTTTCATTGGCTCATGCCGCTGCCTGGCCGAAAAAAACGGCGTCCGACGCTTGAATTCACGAAACGGCGACGTCATCTAAGGTGGACTGGCAAGGCATTCTTGCGTTGAGGAACCATTTGATGCGCCCTTTTTTATTGCTCTTTCTGCTGTTCCCGGTGTTGGAGCTGTTCGTCTTCGTTCAGGTCAGCAGTGCGATCGGGTTTTTCCCGGCATTGCTGTTGATCATTCTAGGCTCGATGCTTGGCGTTCTAGTGCTGCGCGTCGCCGGACTGGCTACGGCATTACGTGCCCGGGAAAGCCTGAACCGCGGCGAGTTGCCCGCCCAGACCATGCTGGAAGGCCTGATGATGGCCCTGGCCGGTGGCCTGTTGATCCTGCCGGGTTTCATCAGCGACGCAGTCGGTCTGGTGATGCTGCTGCCGGTCACCCGCAAATTGCTGGCCGGCAAAATGCGCCAGCGCGCCGAAGAGGCCGCGATTCGCCAGCGTGCGTTCGCCGACGACCTGCAGCCTCGTGGTGGCCCGGCCCCGCGCCAGCCTCTGGGCCGTGAAGGCGATGTGATCGAAGGCGAGTTCGAGCACCGCGACGGCAAATAACCCCCACCCACACGGCACCTTCAGGTGCCGTGCTGCATTTACCGGCTCCCTGGACATAAAAAATTTCATTCGCGGGCCCTTGTAATAAGCACAGGCGCCCTTATGTAACGGTCACCGCAAGGTTTCTGGTGGTGACACTAGACAGACTTCCGCGTTTCGCCCAGCGAACCGCGACCGGCACCGCCGGAATTTAACCCGCCGGAATTGATACCGGCCGATGAAAAACACAATTAGGAGAGATCGACAATGAGCAAGCTTCGTCCTCTGCACGACCGCGTCGTCATCCGTCGCAGCGAAGAAGAAAAGAAAACCGCTGGCGGCATCGTTCTGCCAGGTTCGGCTGCTGAAAAAGCCAACCACGGTGTGATCGTCGCTGCGGGTCCGGGCAAGACCCTGGAGAACGGTGAAGTACGCGCGCTGGCCGTGAAAGTGGGTGACAAGGTTGTTTTCGGCCCTTACTCCGGTAGCAACACTGTGAAAGTCGACGGCGAAGACCTGCTGGTAATGGCTGAGAACGAAATTCTCGCTGTACTGGAAGGCTGATTTCCCGCTCATTTTCCCGTTACGTCAAAGTATTTAAGGAATATCGATCATGGCTGCTAAAGAAGTTAAATTCGGCGACTCCGCCCGCAAGAAAATGCTCACTGGTGTCAACGTTCTGGCTGACGCAGTAAAAGCGACCCTGGGCCCGAAAGGCCGTAACGTGATCATCGAGAAGAGCTTCGGCGCTCCGACCATCACCAAGGACGGCGTTTCCGTCGCCAAAGAAATCGAACTGGAAGACCGTTTCGAAAACATGGGCGCGCAGCTGGTTAAAGACGTTGCCTCCCGTGCCAACGATGACGCAGGCGACGGCACCACCACCGCCACCGTTCTGGCTCAGTCGATCGTCAACGAAGGCCTCAAGGCCGTTGCTGCCGGCATGAACCCGATGGACCTGAAGCGCGGTATCGACAAGGCGACCATCGCCATCGTCAAAGAGCTGAAGAACCTGTCTAAGCCATGCGCCGACACCAAGGCCATCGCTCAGGTGGGTACCATCTCCGCCAACTCCGACAACTCCATCGGCGACATCATTGCCGAAGCCATGGAAAAAGTCGGTAAAGAAGGCGTGATCACCGTTGAAGAAGGCTCGGGCCTGGAAAACGAACTGTCGGTGGTAGAAGGCATGCAGTTCGACCGCGGCTACCTGTCTCCGTACTTCGTCAACAAGCCTGACACCATGGTTGCCGAGCTGGACAGCCCGCTGATCCTGCTGGTCGACAAGAAAATCTCCAACATCCGCGAAATGCTGCCGGTGCTGGAAGCTGTTGCCAAAGCCGGTCGCCCACTGCTGATCGTGGCTGAAGACGTTGAAGGCGAAGCCCTGGCGACTCTGGTTGTGAACAACATGCGTGGCATCGTCAAAGTCGCCGCCGTCAAGGCGCCAGGCTTCGGCGATCGTCGCAAGGCCATGCTGCAGGACATCGCCGTCCTGACCGGCGGTACCGTTATCTCCGAAGAGATCGGCCTGAGCCTGGAAAGCGCCACCCTGGAAAACCTGGGTAGCGCCAAGCGTGTGACCCTGTCCAAGGAAAACACCATCATCGTTGACGGTGCCGGCGTTGAAGGCGACATCGAGTCGCGCATCAACCAGATCCGTGCCCAGGTTGCCGAAACTTCCTCCGACTACGACCGTGAAAAACTGCAAGAGCGTCTGGCCAAGCTGTCCGGCGGCGTTGCAGTGATTAAGGTTGGCGCCGGTTCCGAAGTTGAAATGAAAGAGAAGAAGGCCCGCGTTGAAGACGCCCTGCACGCAACCCGTGCAGCCGTTGAAGAAGGTGTGGTACCTGGCGGTGGCGTTGCGCTGATCCGTGCCCTGGAAGCCCTGACTGACCTGACCGGCGACAACGCTGACCAGAACGTCGGCATCGCTGTACTGCGTCGCGCTGTTGAAGCACCACTGCGCCAGATCGCTGCCAACTCCGGCGACGAGCCAAGCGTTGTGGTCAACGAAGTCAAGAACGGCAAAGGTAACTACGGTTACAACGCTGCGACTGGCGTCTACGGCGACATGATCGAAATGGGCATCCTGGACCCAACCAAGGTAACCCGTTCGGCGCTGCAGGCAGCATCCTCCATTGGCGGTCTGATCCTGACCACCGAAGCGGCGATCGCTGATGCACCGAAGAAAGAAGGCTCGGCTGGCGGCGGTATGCCAGACATGGGCGGCATGGGTGGCATGGGCGGCATGATGTAAGCCAGCCTTACCCCCGTACTGAAAAAGCCCCGCCTGCAGTGATGCAGGCGGGGCTTTTTTATTGCTTGGGGGTCATGAGCTGGCTTAGCGCTCGGTCAGCCGTGGGCTCGTCTCCTGGGGCGCTTTCCAACTCAACAACTGTTGTTTGAACCCGTAGCTGGCGGCCTGGTAATAGGTGATTGCTCGCTGGATCAAGGGATCATCACTGCCCACTCGCGACTCCTGGCTTTCAGCCAAGGCCTGGTCGTGGCGACGCAGACCCAGGCGCGGGCTGAGAATGGCCAGGTCCTTGCCGTCGAACAGCCCCAGATGCTGGTAATTGCCGACCACCACGCGCGGCGGCAGCGGGTTATCCTGAAGCAAGTCGCGGCCGAAGAACGTCGACTCGTAGCTCAGGTTGATCAGGCCCAGCAGGGTCGGCGCCAGGTCGATCTGACTGGCCAGTTGCGCGGACTCCCGTGGGTCGATCAGTTTGGGCGCATAGATGAACAGCGGAATCTGGTAGTTGGTGATGGGCAAGTCTTCCTTGCCCGCGCTGCCGGCCGTGTGATCGGCGACGAACACAAAGATCGTGTTGTCGAACCAGGGCTTCTGACGTGCCGCGTCGAGGAATTCACCGATGGCATGGTCGGTGTATTTCACCGCGCCGTCGCGGCCATTCCCGGATTTGATATCGATGCGCCCATCCGGATAGGTGTAAGGGCGATGGTTGGAGGTAGTCATCAATTGCAGCAGGAACGGTTGCCGCTTGGCGTAATCGGCGTCGGCCAGTTTCAGGGTTTGTTTGTACAGGTCTTCGTCGGCCATGCCCCAGGCGTTTTTAAACGAGATTTCGGCCTCGGGTACGCTGCTCTGATCGACCACGCGGTAACCGTTGCCGCTGAAAAACGCGTTCATGTTATCGAAGTAACCGCGCCCACCGTACACGAATACGCTGTCATAACCGACGGCGGTGAGCTGTTGCCCGAGGCTGGCGAAACCGCTTTCACGGCCGATGCGTTTGACGATCGAGCGTCCCGGCGTAGGAGGGATCGCCAGGGTGATTGCTTCCAGGCCCCGGTCTGTGCGGGTGCCGGTGGCGTAGAAGTTATTGAAATACAGGCTTTGTTTTCGCAACGCGTCGAGGTTCGGCGTGAGATTGCGCCCGTCGCCATTGCTGCCCATGTATTTGGCGCTGAAGCTTTCGATGGTTACCAGCACGATATTGGGCGTGCTCGGCGGGCCGGAGTGGCTGATGGACCGGCGGATATCCAGCGGGTCCTGGCCGATAAAGCGGGCGTTGGGCTCGCTGAGTTCGGCGCGCAACTGGCGGGCGACCACGTCGGTCGGCAGGCTTTTGTAGAACTGCGAGTAATCCAGTTCGTTGTTACGAAAGGCTGCAAAAAACTGATATGGGCCATTACTGGCCAGCTCGTTTTTGTAGGCATTGCCGCCCTGGGCGCGGGGGCTGTCCTGACTGATCAACTGCAGGCTGAGGCCGACGGCCAGCACCAGCACCACCGCGTTGAACAAGCGGCCGCGCAAGGGTGGCAGTGGTGAGGCCGTGGCGGCATTGAACGCTTTACGCAAAGCCAGGCTCAACACAATGGCCAGCATTGCCAATAAGCTGAGCAGTTTGCCGATCGGGTAGGACTCCAGCAGGTTGTTCAACACTTCGTCGGAATACACCAGGTAGTCGACGGCGATGAAGTTGAAGCGCACCCCGAACTCGTCCCAGAACAGCCATTCGGCGACCGAGGTAAACAGCATTGCGAAGAGACTGACCGTGAGTACCGCCTGCAAAAACCAGCGGTGGCCGCGACGACGCCACAGGCCCGGCGGGCATAGCAGCACGTACAGTCCCAGCGGCAGCGCTGCGTAGGCAAGAAACCCCAGGTCATACAGCAACCCCACGCCGAACACCGGCAGCAGGTTACCGCCGACTTCGTCCAAGTGAGTCAGCAACAGCACGGCACGGGTGACCAGGAAAATCAGTAACCAGGCACCGGTTATCAACAGCAAATAGCGCATTGGCGCAGTTTTGACCAAACCCATGTCTATGTTCCTTATATAAATGGGAGGCGATGGTCGTCCTGACACTGTAGTCAGTTTGTGAAGCTATAGTGAAAAACTCGTTGCCCTCTCAATTTGATTGAAAACCTTGATCCACGCGCCCTGGAGGTCTATCCCTGAGCCCGACTTGGCCTTAAGCTGCGCGAGCCAACACGGCCGTTACCGCGTACGGAGACACTGCCCATGCGAATTTTATTGGTTGAAGACAACCGCGATATTCTGGCCAACCTGGCGGACTACCTGGGGCTGAAGGGCTACACCGTCGACTGTGCGCAGGACGGGCTGTCGGGCCTGCATCTGGCCGCCACCGAACACTACGACCTGATCGTGCTCGACATCATGCTGCCGGGCATCGATGGCTACACCTTGTGCAAACGCCTGCGCGAAGATGCGCGTCGTGATACGCCGGTGATCATGCTCACCGCGCGCGATCAGTTGGACGACCGGCTGCAGGGTTTCAAGTCCGGCGCCGATGACTACCTGCTCAAGCCATTTGCCCTGTCGGAACTCGCCGCGCGCATCGAAGCGGTGCTGCGTCGTGCCCAGGGTGGCGGGCGCCGCGCGTTGCAAGTGGGCGACCTGAGCTACGACCTCGACACCCTGGAAGTGACCCGAGAAGGGCGCCTGCTCAAGCTCAACCCGGTCGGCCTGAAGCTGCTGGCGGTGCTGATGCAGAAAAGCCCCCATGTGCTGCGCCGCGAAATTCTCGAAGAAGCGCTGTGGGGCGATGATTGCCCGGACAGCGACAGCCTGCGCAGCCATGTCCACCAACTGCGCCAGGTGATCGACAAACCGTTTGCCAAGCCATTGCTGCACACGGTGCACGGCGTGGGTTACCGCCTGGCCGAGGGTCGCGATGGAGTTTAAGCAAAGCCTTGCCCAGCGCATCATCATCGCGTTTGCCTTGATGAGCGCACTGGTGGCGGGCGCCTTCGCCATGGGCATCGTTGCGACGGTGCACCTGGTGGAAGAGAAGTTGATTTCAGCGGGCCTGGGCGGTGACCTGCAACGCTTGCTGCTGATGGACAGCGTCGAAGACTGGAGTCATCGACCCGAGCCGGACCAACTGTTCTATTTCAGCGGCGGCCGTGGCGACTTTGAATTGCCCAAGGATTTGCGTCATCTGGAACCGGGCTTTCACGAGGTGTTTCGCGAGTCGCTGTCGTACCACGCCATGGTCGAAGTGATCGACGGTCGGCGCTATGTGCTGCTGCAGGACCAAAGTGACTTCGAAGAGCGTGAGCGGGTGCTGTTCGCCGTGGTCCTGGTGGGCTTTGTGCTCAGCCTGGCGCTGGCGGTGTTCCTGGGATGGGTGCTGGCGCGCAAGGTAATGGCGCCGGTGGTGCGCCTGGCTCGCCAGGTGCGCCACCGTGACCAGTTGCTGGGCCTGGCACCGCCTCTGGCGCCGGACTATGCGGCTGACGAAGTGGGCGAATTGGCCGTGGCCTTCGACGCCACATTGGGCCGACTGCGCCAGGCGCTATCCCGTGAGCAGTTGTTCACCAGCGACGTAAGCCACGAGTTGCGCACCCCCCTGATGGTCCTGGCCAGTTCCTGCGAATTGCTGCTGGAAAATCCGGCCATCGATCAGCGTGGACGTAACCAGGTGCTGCGTATCGCCAGGGCCTGCGAAGAAATGCGCGAGCTGGTGCAAACCTTCCTGATGCTGGCGCGGGCGCAACACAGCGAGTCCACCATGTCGCCCCAGGTAAGCCTCACCCAGGTGGCGGAGGACTTGCTCGGGATCTGGCGCGAACCCATCGAGCAGAAGGGCCTGCAACTGATCTATCAACCGGGCAGCCCTCTGGACACACGCTACAACACCACCTTCCTGCACGCCGTAATGGGCAACCTGCTGCGCAACGCCTTGCATTACACCGAGCAGGGCTTTATCCGCCTGACCCTGGAACCTACCGGTTTCGTGGTGGAAGACAGCGGTGTCGGTATCCCCGAAGAAAAACGCGAGGCCATGTTCGAACCGTTCGTGCGTGGCACTGAGAAGCGCGGTGAAGGCCTGGGGCTGGGCCTGTCACTGGTGCAGCGGATCTGCGAGAACCAGGGCTGGAGTGTCAGCCTCAGTACCATGGAACCCAACGGTTGCCGCTTTCACGTTGAGTTGAGTCAGGTCAAGCCTTGATCGCGTCTGCTGCCGCTATCCTGCCATAAGCCGCCGTTATTCGGCGAAGATGGCGACTTGCTATTGATTGTCTTTGTAAAGTCTTGAAATGTATGAAGTTGGACAGGACAAGATTTTCACAACGAGTTGACCTGGCGATCACGTATCGCTGAATAGTTTGTAGGCATCAGTCATTGGAGACCTGTTGATGCCTACCCCGATCAAACTCGAATTTTCCGAAAAGTACGACGATCAGCACGCTCAGAAATATTTGCTCAAGCATCAGGACAATTTGGCGCGCCGGTTGTCCCACAAACGCGACGAGCAATTGGCCCGAGGCGCGCTGGCGATGGCGGGCGAGCCCGGTTTGGTTTTGGACTTGCCGTGTGGCGCCGGCCGTTTCTGGCCGCTGCTGGCGGAAAAGCCCAACCGAATCATTATTGGCGCCGATAATTCCGCTTCGATGTTGAAGATAGCAACCGGCGCCCAACCGGCAGAGGTGGTGAAACGGGTACGGCCTTTGCAGACTTCAGCCTTTGATATTGATTTGCCAGATAACGCGGTCGACAGCATTTTTTGCATGCGCTTGCTGCACCACATAGGTGATCCGGCGCATCGCCTGGCGATACTGCGGGAGTTTCAGCGAGTTACCCGAGACAGCGTGATCATCTCACTGTGGGTTGACGGCAATTTCAAGGCGTGGAAGCGCAAGCGTTCGGAAGCGCGTCGTCGTAGGAAAGGTGAGCAGGAAGGTTACCAAAACAGGTTTGTGTTACCGGCTGCTACTGTAGAAGCAGAATTCGAGCAGGCGGGTTTTCGCGTTCAGGAATCCCTGGACTTCATACCGCTCTACGCCATGTGGCGGGTATACGTATTACGCAAGAGGTAACAGGATGGCAGTTGAGTGCGTAGCAGGCAGTCACGTAGCTCCAGAAGAACGCTTCGATTATTTCTGGCGTCAGCAAGGCGAGTGGGTGGAAGAGCCCAATCGTCGTCGCGGTGGTGAAAGTGGGGTACAGCGAATCAAGACCGCCAGTGGTCGTTTGCTCTACAGCAAGCGACAGACCGGGCATATTTATCGCAGTTGGCTGCATCCCTTCGGGCGCCCCACGGTGCTGCGTGAGCGTGATGCTTTGAAGGGCTTGCGCCTGCTGGATGTGCGGGTGCCGGAAATGGTCTTCTGCGAAGCACGTCGCGATCCCGAGCATCAATGGAAGGCGTTGTTGGTGACGGCTTCGCTGGATGGTTTCGACGAAATCGAAAAATGGTACGCCGCCGGTGGCCGTGAGCAGTACGGCGAGCAGGTGCACGAACGTCTGCTCAAGGAAGTGGCGACCACCCTGGCGCGCATGCACAAGGGGCGTTGGCAGCACGGCTGCCTGTACATCAAGCATATCTTTGCGCGGGTGACAGGCGAGGGCGACTCGGCCACGGTAGAAGTGGCGCTGCTGGATTTTGAAAAATGCCGCCAGCGCCTGACCGCTTATCGGGCGGCGTCCCATGACATGCTGCAACTGCGTCGCCATTCGTCGTGGAGCAGCGCCGACTGGGAAAAACTCAGCTACTTTTATGAGACGGCGTTTGGCAGCGCTATCAAGGGTTTAACCAGATGAAGCTAGAAATAGCGCGAGGTTTGTTCCTGGTGGGAGCGTTGGGCGTGGCAGCCTTGGCGCTGGCCGCCTGGGAGCAGCCTCGTACTCAGGTACTCAGCGCGTCGCAGGGCGGCGCGCAATGCCTGTTGCCGCGTGTCGCCAAGGCGAGCACGGCGGCCAAGCCCGATCATGAACTGCTGCTGTTCATGTTCGGTCTGTCTCAAGGAATGAGGCCTCAAAGTTGAAACGTTTAAACCTCCCGAACAGGGCCTTGCGATGCGAGGCCCTTTTTTTTGCGTTTTTTCCAGGCTGCCGGCTGGCGTTCACGCCAAGTGCAGGTGGTTATCCCAAAGCCCGGCCGGCAATTCCAAGGGTTTAGCCACCAACGGGGCCTGCCGGCAATCGTAGAAGCGGCACCGGCCCTGGCCCGAGGTGACCACGAACCCATCCGCCACCGCGCCCACACCGGCGCAGTCCGGCAGCGGACCGTCCAGGCGCAGCTCGCCGCTGTCCATGTCCCAGATAAAGAAGCGATTGCCGCGTGGCGCCGTCAGGGCCACCAGGCGCAACTCGCTGTGCACGGCCACGCTGGCGGTGTAATGCCCCATGGCCTGCAGTTGCGCGTCGGCCACCGGAAAAGCCATGAACGGTTGGCCTGGGCGCTTGATCGCCAGCAGTTCGGAGCGCTCCTGGGACGGGCCCATGAACTGCTGCCCGGTGAGAATCGTGCCATCGCTGGCGATGCCCATATGGCGCACGCTGTTCATCTGCTGGCCCAGGGTTTCCTTGCTGATCAGTGTGCCGTCGCGGCGCATCAGCACCAGGCTCGGCTCCATGGCGTTGAGGTTCATCTCCACGCGGCTTTCCGCTTCGGTGCGAATGCCCCCGTTGGCCACCACCAGGGTTTCACCGTCGGGCATCCATGAGACCTGGTGCGGGCCGATGCCGTGGGTGGACAGCTCGGCGCTGTGCACCAGGCGCTCGCCCTCGAACTTATACACGCCAAGGAGGCCACGGCCGGGGTCGGACGTATCGTTTTCGGTGGCGTACAGCCACTCGCCGCTCTTGTGGATTACCGCGTGGCCATAGAAGTGGCGATTGGCATTCGAGGTGATGGTTTGCAGCAGCGCGCCGTCGCGCAGGTCGATCAGGTAACTCTCGGTGCCAGGGCGACGGGCAACGAACAGCGCAATCGGCAGCGTGGGGTGGTTGATGATGTCATGGCAGCGCTGGCCGACCTGGGTAGCGAACACCTGCTTGCCGTCCAAGCGAAAGCCCACGGCGTAGTGCCTGCCGTCCGTATCGTCACGTGCCGACAGCAGCAGCGGGCCGCTGCCCTTCTGCTTGAACAGCGTCCAGCCACCCAACGTAAGTGCGCTGAGCAGCACGCTGCCGAGCGTCAAAGCCTGTCGCCTGAGCATCATCAGTCACCGTCGTTGGCGTTAAAGCCCAGTTGGATCCCCAGCGCCTTGGCCAGCTCACCTTCGTGCAGGCGATGGACCACGTTGAGGCTGTCGTAGAGATCGTTCAGCTGCTGGCGCCCGGCGTCATCGTTCAACAGTTCGTTGAGGCTGCGCTGGTTGCTGGCGAACAGTTTAAGGGACGCGGCGTAGGCGGCGTCGATCTTGTCGGCCAAGGCTTTCTGATCCGCCGGCAGCAAGCCACGCAGGCCTTTATTGTCGACGCCGACCCACACGGTCTGGGCGGCCGCGAGGCTGGCCTCCAGGCTTTGCAGCGACGACTGGCTACGCCACGCATCGGCCTGGAACGGCTGCGGGATGCCTTTGGTCTGGCGGCCCATGGGCGTGCCGAGCTTTTTCTTCAGGGTGTCCAGTGCGGTCACTTGCACCCGTAGAAGATCGGCGATCGCTTCGTGGGAATCGGCGTAACGCTGGTTAGGGAACTTGCTCATTTGCGCGAGCATGCCGTCGGTGCTGTTCCAGCTGGCCAGGATCTCTTCGGCCAGGGCTTTCTGGCGCTCACCGATAGCCACCAGCAGCGGGCAGTAGCGGGCTTTCCGGGCGTCGTCGGCGAGGTCGGTCCTGGCGTCGTAGAGGATGTATTCGTAAGCCGACAGGCCCTGCACCACCACGCTGGACTTGGCCAGGGCGGCGCCGTCGATCTGCGGCTGGGCCTCCACCAGTTGCTCGACCTGGCGACCCACCAGGTTCTTTTTATCCGGCCAGAACTGCACTTGCCAGGCGCGATTGCCTTCTGCCAGCGGGCCGATCAGCAGCGGCTGCAGTTCGGCCCAGGCTTTTTGTGCGTGCAGGAAGTCGGCGCGGGCGGTGTCCAGGCTTTCCTTGCCTTGGCAATAGGCCAATGCGCTGACCGCCAATTGGCGGTCGGCTTCCACCCAGCGGCTGTAGGTGGGCAGGATCACTTGCTTGGCGATCGCCGCCGAGGTCACGGCCTGCGGGTCCTGGGGCGAGCACGCACCGAGGGCAAGGGCGGCCAGGCTGGTGAACAACAACTTGGGACGGAACATGTCGAGCTCCCTTCTGTAATTGGGGCGAAGCTTATAAAGAGTTCAGGAACGCCAGCAACGCAGCGCGCTGCTCGGCATTGAAGGACAACACATGCTGCTGCGCCGCCTGGGCCTCACCGCCATGCCAGAGCACGGCTTCGAGCAGGTTGCGGGCGCGGCCGTCATGCAGAAACTGGGTATGACCGCTTACGGTTTGCGTCAAACCGATACCCCACAACGGCGGTGTGCGCCAGTCGCGGCCACCGGCCTTGAATTCGCTGCGCCGATCGGCCAGGCCTTCGCCCATGTCGTGCAGCAATAGGTCGCTGTACGGGCGGATGGTCTGGTTCGCCAGCTCAGGCTCGGCGGCATCGGCGGCGGTGGTGAACGTGGGCTTATGGCAGCCCTGGCAGCCGGCCTGATAGAACAGGTTTTTCCCGGCCAGCACCTGCGGCGCGTTGACGTCCCGGCGCACGGGCACGGCCAGGTTACGGGTATAGAACAGCACCAGGCGCAGGATGTTATCGCTGACTTCCGGCTCGCCATCGGGGCCATTGCCGTTGGGCGCCCGTTTGCAGGCGACTTGGGCGTCGGTGCAGTCATCGAAGGGTCTCAGGGTGGTGGTGAGGCCCATATCACCAGAGAACGCGTGAACATTTTGTTGATTGAGCGTGGGTTGCCCGGCTTTCCAGCCGAACCGGCCCAGCACGGTTTTCTGCTGGGCGTCGTCCCAGACCCAATTCGGCCGCCCGACAATGGCTTCGTTGTCGGCGGTTTTCGGGTCGGTGTTGCGCAGGATATCCGCGTCGCTGATCGCTTCGAGCAGGCCCAGGCCGATCATCGGCGGCGCGATGCGGGCCGAGAAGCGCGTGTCGGGGTGCATCGGGCCGTAGCCCAGTTGGGTGATTTGCAGGTCCGGCTTGCGCAGTTCCACCACGGTGCCGTCCTTGAAGGTCACATTGACCGGTGTGTAGTCGACGCGCACCTTGCCTTCCGGTACGACACCCGGCACGGCCATGTCCTGCAGTTGCCCGCCGTACACGGGCTCCGGCACCACGCCCAACTGCTCGATCAGCCTGGCGTAGGGTGCAGCATCCGGTATCGACAGGCGCACCAGCATGGACACGGCGTTGGGCGCGTCGGCCAGCGGCGGGTGCCCGCGGCCGTCCTTGATATGGCAGTTCTGGCAGGCATTGGTGTTGAACAGCGGGCCCAGGCCATCGCGGGCGGTGGTGGTAGACGGCGCGATCACCCAGGGGCTGCGGAAAAAACTGTTGCCGACGCTGAAGTCCAGGCGGCGCGTGGGCGACAGGTTGGCGGAGGGCAGGGAAAACGCATTCTGGTCGTTTTTGTTCACCGTCGCTGCGCCGCCGGCTCGCGCTTCACCGGGCTCGGCCTGAGTGAAACGCGGGGCGTCATCGCACGCAACCAGGCCCAGGGCCATGAAGGCGACGCACAGACGAAAAAGCGAACGGAACATCGAGTTTCCTGGACGAATGCGAAAAAGATGGGCGCAAAGTCTAACAGGGCAGGGCGGATTGAATAAGAGCAATTATCGTTTGATGGACTCACGGACCATTCCCGCTAGAATGACCGCACATTTTTTTCTGGAGGTGGCCAATGCAGGCTCTCGACGCTTTGCTCAACCGTGTTTCCGTGCCGCGTTTGCTGGAGCCGGCACCGACCCAGGCGCAGCGCGAGGTGCTTTTCGCTGCGGCCATGCGAGCGCCGGACCACGGCCAACTGCGTCCGTGGCGCTTTCTCACCGTCGAAGGCTCGGCCCGTGAACAGATGGGCACGCTGCTGGCTGAAGCCGCGCGCCTGCAGGACCCCGAAGCCCCGCAGGCGGTCATCGACAAAGCCCAGAACGGCCCGTTACGCGCGCCGCTGGTGGTGGTGGTGATCGCGCGCCTGCAGGAGCACTTCAAGGTGCCCAAATCCGAACAGTTGCTGGCAGCGGCCTGCGCGGCCCATGGCATTCTACTGGCGGCCTACGCCCAAGGCATCGGTGCGGTGTGGCGCACCGGCGAATTGTCCTACTCGGCTCACGTTGCCAAGGGTTTAGGGCTGGCGGCGAATGAGGAAGTGATTGGCTTCCTCTATCTGGGCACACCGCAGAACCCGCCGCGTACGGCGCCGAAGGAAGATGTGGCGGCATTTGTGCAGGCTTGGACGGGTCTTTGACAATGTGGGGAGGGGGCTTGCACCCAATTGCAGTGTGTCAGTCAACTTATCTGTAGCTGACACATCGCTATCGGGGGCAAGCCCCCTCCCACTGTTGATAGTCATTGCCTGGGCTGGATCATCTGAGCCCTTAACTGACTGGCATTAGAGCAAGCCCCCTCCCACATTGGTCCCGTGGTGTTTCTTAAACTTTGAACTGATCCATGAGCTTCATCTGCTGGCTGGCCAATGCATTGAGCTGGCTGCTGATGGCCGCCGATTCGGTCGCCTGGCCGGTGAGGGTTTCGGTCACGGTGCGGATCGCCGAGACGTTGCGGTTGACCTCTTCGGCCACAGCGCTTTGCTGCTCGGCGGCGCTGGCGATCTGCAGGTTCATGTCGCTGATCACCGTGACCGCGTCGCTGATTTTGCCCAGGGCCTGTACGGCCTGATGGATCTGCCCGGCGTTGTTCTGGGCCTGGTTTTGGCTGGAATGCATGGTCGCCACCACGCCACGGGTGCCGCTCTGGATACGTTCGATCACCTGGCGAATCTCCTCCACCGAGTCCTGGGTGCGCTTGGCCAGGTTACGGACTTCGTCGGCGACGACCGCGAAACCACGGCCGCTTTCCCCTGCACGTGCCGCTTCGATTGCCGCGTTCAACGCCAGCAGGTTGGTCTGCTCGGCAATGCTGCGGATCACCTCCAGCACTGAGCCGATCTGCTCGCTGTTGACCGCCAGCGCTTCGACTTCACCCACCGCCTTGCTGACTTCGTCGGCCAGGGTGGTGATGTCGCGGGTGCTCTTCTCGATAATCTGCATGCCTTCACGCGCCGACTGGTCGGCACCGCGCGCCGCGCTGGCGGCATTGGAGGCGCTGTTGGCGACGTCGTGGGCCGTGGCACTCATCTCGTTGGAAGCGGTGGCCACCTGGTCGATTTCGCGGAACTGCACCTGCATGCCTTCGCTGGTCTGGCGGGCGATGGCCGACGACTGGTCCGCCGTGCCACGGGCTTCGGTGATGCTTTGCTTGATCTGCGCGATGGTCGGCTGCAGCTTGTCGAGGAAGCGGTTGAACCAGTTCACCAGCTCGCCCAGTTCGTCCTTCTTGGCGTAGGCCAGGCGCTGGGTAAGGTCGCCTTCACCGCTGGCGATGTTCTTGAGCATGGCCGCCACGCTGTTGATCGGACGGGTTACGCCGGTGGCGGTGAGCCAGATCAGCAGCAGGCCGAGCAAGCCGGCTGCGGCCGCTACCAGCAGCGCCTTGATCGTGCCGCTGGCCTGGGCTTCGTCGAGCACCGCCTGGAGCTTGACGTTATCGGCGAGCATCACGCTTTTGGGGAGTTTGATCACCACACCCCACGGCTTGGCATCTGCAAGTGGCTTGACCGGGTACACGGCGCGAATGGTATCGCCCTGTTCGCGGATCATGCGGTTGTCACTTGCCAGCAATTGCACGATTTCCTTGCCTTCTTCGCCAAGGGTATCGATCAGGTTCTTGCCGACCCTGGCCGGTTCGCCGCTGTAGGCGGCAATCAGGCCGGTGCTGGAAAGAATCTCCAGGTGCGCCGCGCCATTGAACAGGTCTTTCTGTGCGGCGTCGGTGGTCGCTTGCAGGGCCGTCAGGGCAATGTCCACACCGACGACGCCGATCAGTTTGCCCTCCACGATCAGCGGCGAGGCGATGGTGGTCATCAGTACCTTTTGGCCTCCCACCGTATCTTCATACGGGTCCAGCAGGCAGGTGCTGCGGGTGTCTCGTGGGCAGGTATACCAAATGTTGTAGGGCGTCCCGCTGAGGGTGAGGGTCGTCTTGTTCAGGTCCTCTTCGACCATCACGGTGTTCAGGCCTTCGCCGCCGGCACGGCTCCAATAGCTGGAGAAACGCCCTTTTTCATTGGACGCGCGCGCCTTGTCGTCGAGGAATTCGCTGTCCTTGCCATCCAGGGCGTTGGGTTCGAATGACAGCCAGAAACCCAGCACCTTGCTGTTGCGATCGAACGTGGTTTTCAGGCTCTGGTTGATGTCCTCGCGCAGTGCGCCGGCTTCCAGGCCACGTTTGCTGGCCTGGATGCGCAGGTCTTTGATCTGGTCGGACAGCGCGGTCAGCGCCAACAGGCTGTCGCCGAATGTTTTCTGCAACTGCACCGCCTGTTCCGCGGCCTTGGCCTGCAGCAACTGTTCAACGCCGTCGGTGAGCATGCGCGAGCTTGAATCGCTGACCAACTGATCATTCTGGTTGGTGTTGTAGATGTTGATGCCGACCACCAGCGCTATCACCCCTAACAGGCAGAGCCCGGACAGCAGCACGATTTTCAAGCGGATAGAGAGGGTGTCGAACATAGGTTCACTCACGAATGGACGTGTTGGGTGGGCAAGGCAGGGCCAAGTCCATTCAGCGCTATGTCTGAAACATCGGCGCAACGGGTCGATTCATGAGCAGCAGGCGATAAACGGTAGGAAAACAGCTACAGCCTTTGCTGTGCGGGCACTGCCAGCCGTTCAGGGCGTGACCAGATCCACAGATTGCCCAGGCCCATGCCGACGATTGCCAGGTAAACCGGCCAGCCATGGTCGAGCATGACCAGCATCAGGACGGCGCACAGCAGCATGCTCACAGTGGCGCTGACCTTGGCGCGCCGCGCGATGATCTTGCCATTGCGCCAGTTGGACAGGATCGGTCCGAACAGGCGGTGGTTCTCCAGCCACGCGCTCAGGCGCGGTGAGCTTTTGGTGGCGGCCCAGGCGGCCAGCAGGATGAATTCGGTGGTGGGCAACCCCGGCACCACAATCGCCACCAGCCCGATGCCCAGGCTGACGTAGGCCAGCAGGCCGAAGAGGAACTGGGCGATTTTCGAGGTGGATTGGGTTTGGCGGGTCATGGGGTATGCAACGTCAGGAACAAACCAATACAAAAGTGGAGGGGGCAAGCCCCCTCCCGCAGTCGATTGCATTTCAAATCGGCGATCAGGCCAGCTCAGGGGCGCTAGCGTACGCCTGTTCCAGCAAAACGGTGAAGCGCACAAACGCGTCAATCGCGCCTTTTTCCGCCGCGGCTTCTTCATCGGCGCTCAGGTGCAGTGCATCCAGGGTGCGAGTGAAGCTTTTCCAGCCTTCGGCACGTCCACCGGCTGGCTCAGCCAGGTGGCGGGCGCCGAAGGTTTCGCTCAGGCCCAGGCCCACGGCGCGTTTGATCAGGAACGCGGCGCCGAGTTTGGAACCCTCGGACACAAACAGCCAGCCCAAGGCTTCGGCTTTGCTCGGGTGGCTCACCGCGCCGGCCACCGGCGCCGGCACGTCGGTCTCCAGGTCGGCGAGATCGAGCCGGGCGGCTTCGGCGCGGCAACGTTCGGCCAGGTCCGGCACCAGTTCGATCAGCTCGGGATCGGTGTACAGCGCCACCAGTTCCGATTGGAACAGGTACTGCGCCACCACAAAGCGTGCGAAGTTGGCCTGGTTTTCAAACGGCGCATGGGCCTTGACCAGTGCATCGAGCCTGGCGTGCGGGGCGTGGGTGATCTGGTTCAGGCGCTGGGAGCGCAGGCTTGGGCGTTCTGCGGTAGGGGAAGCGGTCATGAAAAAGTCCTTGAGAGGGGAGCGCCTGGTTGCTCTTAAAGAGAGTGGTTATCAACTAGACGAACAAGAAGACGCAGCACAGTAAAAAATCCTCACCTCGTCACTGAAATTTCGGCGAGGTGAGGCTGGCGTGGTCAGATGTCCCAGATCACATTGATCGCCACGTTGCGGCCGGGCTGGGTCAGTCGGTCCAGGTTGGCCGGCGAGGTCACGCCGGCTTCACCGACGCCGTCGTAGCTGCGCACGTCGTCCCAGTTCCAGTACTTCTTGTCGGTAAGGTTGTAGAGGCCGCCGTTGATGGTCACGTCGCGGGTGACTTTGTAGAAGCCGGTCAGGTCGACGATCCCGAAGCCTGGCGTCTTGAATGGGCCACGGCTGGTGTTGCCGTCGGGGGCGAAAAAGGTGGTGCTGTCGACGCGGTCCTGTTTCTTCACCAGGGTCCAACTGACCAGCGCGCCATAGCGATCCTGGTCGTAGCCCAGGCCGAATACGCCTTTGAGCGGGTTGACGCTGTTGAGCGGCTCGCCGTTGTCGTCATTGCGGCCATGGGCGTAGCTGATAGCGCCTTGAGTGTAAAGACCGTGCGGCGCGCCCAGGGCATCCAGGTTCAGGCGACCCTTGGCTTCCACGCCCTTGATGGTGGCGCGCTTGATGTTCTTGGCCTGGAAGGCTTCGACGGTGCTGCCGGCAACCACCGCGTCTTCATCGATGAAGTCGCGGTATTTGTTGTAGAACAGCGCGATGTCGAAGGAGCCCGCGTCGAACTGGCCGCGAATCCCGGTCTCGATGCCTTTGCTGGTCTCTGGCTTCAGGTCGGGATTGGGCTCCACGGTGTAGCCCTGACCGAGGTTTTCGAAGCGGCCATACAGCGCTTTGGCCGAAGGCGTGCGGAAACCTTCGGCGTATTGGCCGAACCAGGTGTATTGCTCGGTCAAGGCATAGGTCAGGCCGAATTTCGGCGTGACGCGGTGCCAGGTTTTTTCTTTGTCGCTGTGATCGTAGAGCCGGTTCGGGTCCACGGTGTTGAGGAATTCCTCGGTCAATTTGGGCTTGAGCTGGGTGTAGTCGTAGCGAACGCTGGGCAGGAACGTCCACTTGTCCCAGGCGATCTGGTCCTGGGCGAACAGCGAGTAGGTGTTGATGGTCGGGTCAGGGAAGTCACTGGCCTTTTTCACACTGTCGCTGGGGGAAGGGCTCGGGGCGCCAATGGCCGTGCAGCCCGCGCCGACCGCCAGGCACGTGGCGGCACCTTCGCGGGAGCCGGTGACTTTCTGTTGTTTGAGCGTCGTGCCGTAAGTGACCTGGTGGTCGGTGGCGCCGAGGCTGAAAGCCTTATCCAGTTGTGCATCGAAGACCCACTGTTTTTCTTCATAGAGCGTTTCGCGGGTACGCAGGACGCGGCGTGATGGCTGGTAGATTTCCGCCGTGGTCTGGTCGGTCTTGGCGATCTGGTAGTTGAGGCTGGTCTTGATATGGTCGGCAATCGGTGAGTCAAGGCCGAAGCGGTTTTCAAGGCCCAAGCGTTCCCGGGTAATGGTGTCGTTGCCCGAACGGGCGCGGTAGAAGTTGAAGCCTCGGCCGCCGGTGAAAGGGCCGCCTACCGCGCTCTTCAGGTTAACGTCGCGATCATCTTTGTATTTTTCATAGGTCAATCCCAGGCGGTTATCGTCGCCGTAGTTCCACCCGAGCTTGGCCAGCACGTTGGTGGTGCGTGCGTCTTCCGGGTTGGCGCCGGTGCGGGCCAGGCCGGTGGCGTTGTTGCCGTCGTAGGATTCGGTTTCATGGCCGTTGCGCTGGCTCAGGTGCAGCAGGCCATCGACGTCCGCCACGCGGCCGGCGAAGGTGCCCGAAGTCAGCCAGCTGTCGTCGGCGGAGCTGTAGCCGGTCTTCAGGCGCGCGCCGACATCCTGGCCGGGCTTGATGATGTCGTCCGGGTCGAGGGTGAAATAGCTCACGGCGCCACCGATGGCGCTGCTGCCGTACAGGGCCGAGGCCGGACCGCGCAGAATCTCCACGCGCTTGACGATTTCGGGGTCGACGTAGTTGCGCCGGGTTTTGGCGTAGGGGCCGTTGAAGAAGTTGTCCGGTACTTCCACACCGTCCACCTGGGTGAGGATGCGGTCGCCGTCGATGCCACGGATATTGAAACCGGCGTTGCCCGAACGGCTGCCGGCACCGCTCACCGAGACGCCGGGTTCGTAGCGGGCCAGGTCGCGGATAGTGTTCACGTTCTGGCGGTCGAGTGCTTCGCGGTCGTGCACGCTGACGGTGCTTGGTACGCTGCTGATGTCCTGCGCGTTACGGGTAGCGCTGATGGTCACTTGCTGCAGGTTGAGCGTGCTGCCGGCGGCGCGTGGCTCCAGGACGATGTTATTGCTGCCCAGTTTGCGATAGGTCAGGTTGTTCCCCACCAACAGCCGGTCCAGGGCTTTTTCCGCTGCCATCGGGCCGCGCACGCCAGGAGAGGACATGCCCTGGCCGAGTTCCGCCGGCAGGCCGACCTGCCAGCCGGTCACCGCGGTAAACGCGTTGAGAGCCGAAACCAGTGGCTGCTGTTCGATGCTGAATTGATAATTGCCGTAGCTGCGCGGCGCCGGTTCAGCGGCCGTGGCGCTGGCAACCGGCAGGCCGGCCAGCAGGATGGCGGCGGTGAGCAAGGACAGGACGGGCGAAGAAGACCGGCGGTTGAAACAAGAGGACATCGAGAGCGCTCCGGGGTACGAATCTTATAGTTGCGAACCTTTCCAAATAGGAATCAGTTGCATTGGCTAAGACGAGACGTACCACCGCAGACTATCGAGTAAAAATTATTCTCATTTAGTTGAGGATCACCAGCGCCGGGTATTCCGAAAGCTTGGCCGACGTGATGTGGGCCAGCGAGCGCACCACGTCCAGCGGCTGGTCGAGGCGATAGTTGCCGGTGACGGCGACCCTGGCGAGCTGCTCATTGGTGTTGACGATCCAGCCGGGATAATAGCGGCGTAGTTCGGCGAGCACCTGGCTCATCGGGCAGTTTTCGAAAATCAGCCGGCCCTGCACCCAGGCCAGGTCTTTGTTGATGTCCAGTTTGCCCGGCTGACCGAAGCCCTGGGGGCCGATGCGGATACTTTGCCCGGCGCTCAGGCGTACCCGGGCATCGTCGAAGGTATTGCTCAGGTCCACGTCGCCGCGCTGCACCTGCACTTGCGCCTCGCCATCGAGGTAACGCACGGCGAACGCGGTGTCGCGCACGCTGGCACGCACCGGGCCGGCGTCGATTTCCAGCGGCAGGCCACGGTTGGCGGCCACGTCGAAAAACGCTTCGCCCTGGTACAGGCGCGCGATTCGCTGCTGGTCCTGGATGCGGCTGGAAAACGCCGAATTGGTGTTGAGCAACACGTTGGCACCCTCGTCCAGTTGCAGGCGCTGACGTTCGCCGACCACGGTGAGGTGGTCGGCTTGCAGGCGCACGGGCAGGTTGCTGAAACTGCACAGCCCGATCACCAGCAAGGCGGCGGTGGCCAGCGGTTTCCAGTGTGGCCGAATACGGCGCCAGACACTCGGCCCTCGTGGCGCCGCCAGGGCTACGGCGGCGCTGTGCACTGGCGCGCCACCCCAAGCGGCCTGGGCTTTTTCGAAGGCCTGGCGATGGGCCGGATCGCAGGCCAGCCAGGCTTGGAATTCAGCCTGCTGGCCAGGTTGCGGGCACTGCAGGGCGATCAGCCAATCGAGAGCCTGGTCCATCGCCGGGTCTTGCAGCACCTCATGCGCCAACGCAAGGGGGCGCACGTTATTCGGGTCCGTCACGGTGTTCCTCGGGTCTTCGCCACGTTTTATTCATTTTTCCTACGGTTTGCGTCGACGCTTCTGTGGGATGCAGCTTAAGACTGATCCAACCGTTCGGCCACACCTACGCAGATCGCCATGATCAATTTCAGTTCCTTCTGCACCGTACTCAACGACACCCCCAGTTGGTCGGCAATCTCCTGGTAACTGCAGCCGTGCAGGCGGCTGAGGATGAATATCCGCTGCTGGCGGGCGCTCAACTGACCCAGGCTGACGCTCAAATGCTCCAGCAGTTGCTCGGCCTGGGTCGCGTCTTCGGGGGTAGTGATCGGCGCGGCAACGCTTTGCAGGATTTGCAGCGGTACATCTTCCTGCAGGGTGCGCGCCTGGATCTTGCGCGCGCGCAGGTGATCCAGCGCCAGATTGCGCGCCGTCTGATAGACGAAAGGTTCCAGATGATCGATCGGCCGCTCGCTCAGGGCCCGGGTCACGCGCAGGTAGGTTTCCTGCAGAAGGTCTTCGGCGGTGCTGTGGTTATGCACCATCCGTTGCAGGGTGCGCAGCAGGATCGCCCGTTGAGTGAGAAAAACATGGTTGAAGCGAGATTGGCTCACAGTGATACCAGACCGATAGGCAGTTAATGATAATGCTTATCATCAACGCAAATGGCAAGTGGCTATTCTTTTCTGCGTTACACCAAAACCACAGTGGGAGGAGGCAACCCCCCTCCCACGCAAACTACATTACTCGGCGTTACAGAGTGCCAGGCAGTTATCCAGCATTCGGTTGGAGAAGCCCCACTCGTTGTCGTACCAGGCGAGCACTTTCAGCAATTTACCGCTGACCTTGGTGTGATTGGCGTCGAAGATCGACGACAGCGGATTGTGGTTGAAGTCGCTGGAAACCAGCGGCAGGGTGTTGTAGCCGAGAATTTTGGAGTGCTGGCTGGCGTCCTTGAGCAGTGCGTTGACTTGCTCGGCCGTGGCTTCTTTCTTCAGTTGCACGGTGAGGTCCACCAGGGACACGTTGATCACCGGCACCCGCACGGCCATGCCGGTCAGTTTGCCCGCCAGTTCCGGCAGCACCAGGCCGACCGCTTCGGCGGCGCCGGTCTTGCTCGGGATCATGTTCTGGGTGGCCGAACGCGCGCGGTACGGGTCGGTGTGGTACACGTCGGTCAGGTTCTGGTCGTTGGTGTAGGCGTGGATTGTGGTCATCAAGCCGCTTTCGATGCCCAGTTCACGGTGCAGCACCTGGGCCACCGGCGCCAGGCAGTTGGTGGTGCACGAGGCGTTGGAGATGATCTGATGGGATTGACGCAGGATGTCATGGTTAACGCCGTAGACCACGGTGGCGTCTGCGCCCTTGGCGGGGGCGGAGATGATCACTTTGCGCGCGCCGGCAGTGATATGGGCGGCGGCCTTGGCGCGATCGGTGAACAGGCCGGTGCATTCAAACACCACGTCGATGTTCAGCGCGGCCCACGGCAGTTCGGCCGGGTTGCGAATGGCACTCACGGCAATCCGGTCGCCATTGACGGTCAGGCTTTCCTGATCGTGGGCAACCTCTGCATCGAAAGTACCGTGTACGGTGTCGAATTTGAGCAAGTGGGCATTGATCGAACTGTCGCCCAGATCATTGATGGCGACGATCTGCAAATCCTGGCGGTAGCCTTGGGTATACAGTGCGCGCAGGACATTACGGCCGATACGGCCAAAACCATTGATTGCGATACGAAGAGTCATTGGAGAGTGCCTGTCGTCGATTTGTTGTAAGAATTACAAGATTATTCGCATAAAAATAGAAAACAAGCCTTTTTAGTGGCAATATTTTGTTCAATCTACAACGAGTGACCTGAATCAACTGGTCCGATGATCCAAACGACACCCTGCCATCCCATGCGCTGCGGGCGTTTGATCAGCATAGACACTCAGGTCGCCACATCCGTTAGCCTGGAGTTCTACACATGCATCCCCGCGTCCTTGAGGTCACCGAACGGCTTATCGCCCGCAGCCGCGCCACCCGCCAGGCTTACCTTGCGCTCATTCGCGGCGCCGCCAGCGACGGCCCGATGCGCGGCAAGCTGCAATGCGCCAACTTCGCCCATGGCGTGGCCGGTTGCGGCACCGAAGACAAACAGAGCCTGCGCATGATGAACGCCGCTAACGTGGCAATTGTTTCTTCATATAACGACATGCTCTCGGCGCATCAGCCCTACGAACATTTCCCTGAACAAATAAAGAAAGCCCTGCGTGAAGTCGGCTCGGTCGGCCAGTTCGCCGGCGGCACCCCGGCGATGTGCGACGGCGTAACCCAGGGCGAGCCGGGCATGGAGCTGAGCCTGCTCAGCCGTGAAGTCATCGCCATGTCCACGGCAGTGGCGCTGTCGCACAACATGTTCGATGCGGCACTGATGCTGGGTATCTGCGACAAGATCGTGCCCGGCCTGATGATGGGCGCACTGCGCTACGGCCACCTGCCGATGATCTTCGTGCCGGGCGGGCCGATGCCGTCGGGCATCTCCAACAAGCAGAAGGCCGATGTGCGCCAGCGCTACGCCGAAGGCAAGGCCAGCCGCGAAGAGCTGCTGGAGTCGGAGATGCAGTCCTATCACAGCCCCGGCACCTGCACCTTCTATGGCACCGCCAACACCAACCAGCTGCTGATGGAAGTGATGGGTCTGCACCTGCCCGGCGCTTCGTTCGTCAACCCGTATACGCCGCTGCGTGACGCACTGACCCGCGAAGCCGCGCATCAGGTCACGCGCCTGACCAAGGCCAACGGCAACTTCACCCCGATCGGCGAAATCGTCGACGAAAAATCCATCGTCAATTCCATCGTGGCCCTGAATGCCACCGGCGGCTCCACCAACCACACCCTGCACATGCCGGCCATCGCCATGTCGGCGGGTATCATCCTGACCTGGCAGGACATGGCTGACCTCTCCGAGGTGGTACCGACCCTGTCCCACGTCTATCCAAACGGCAAGGCTGACATCAACCACTTCCAGGCGGCGGGGGGCATGTCGTTCCTGATTCGTGAACTGCTTGAAGCCGGCCTGCTGCATGAAGACGTCAACACCGTGGCCGGCAAGGGGCTGAGTCGCTACACCCAGGAACCGTTCCTGGTCGACGGCGAGCTGATCTGGCGCGACGGCCCGATCGAGAGCCTCGACGAAGCCATCCTGCGCCCGGTGGCCCGCGCGTTCTCGCCCGAAGGCGGCCTGCGCGTGATGGAAGGCAACCTCGGCCGTGGCGTGATGAAAGTCTCGGCCGTGGCCCTCGAGCATCAGATCGTCGAAGCGCCGGCGGTGGTGTTCCAGGACCAACAGGACCTGGCCGATGCGTTTAAGGCCGGCGAGTTGGAGAAAGACTTCGTCGCGGTGATGCGTTTCCAGGGCCCGCGCTCCAATGGCATGCCGGAACTGCACAAAATGACGCCGTTTCTGGGTGTGTTGCAGGACCGTGGCTTCAAAGTGGCGTTGGTGACAGACGGGCGCATGTCCGGCGCGTCGGGTAAGATCCCCGCCGCGATCCATGTGAACCCCGAAGCTCAAAGCGGCGGGCCGCTGGCACGCGTGCGCGATGGCGATATCATTCGCGTGGATGGCGTCAAAGGCACCCTGGAGCTTAAGGTGGACGCCGAAGAATTCGCAGCGCGCGCGCCTGCCACGGGTCTGTTGGGCAACAACGTGGGGGCCGGTCGCGAGCTGTTTGCATTTATGCGCTTGGCCGCAAGCTCCGCAGAGCAGGGCGCCAGCGCCTTTACCTCTGCCCTGGAGACGCTTAAGTGAAGTTAGCGCTGGTCGGTGACATTGGCGGTACCAACGCGCGTTTTGCGTTGTGGCGGGATCAGGCCCTGCATTCGATCCGCGTGCACGCCACGGCGGACTACGACAGTCCCGAGGCGGCCATCCTGGTATACCTCATGGAAGAAGGCCTGCAAATCGGCGATATCGGCGCGGTATGCCTGTCGGTGGCCGGGCCGGTGAGTGGCGATGAGTTCAAGTTCACCAACAATCACTGGCGCTTGAGCAAGACCGCTTTCTGCAAGACGCTGCAGGTGGATGAGCTGCTGCTGATCAACGATTTTTCGGCCATGGCCCTGGGGATGACCCGGCTGCAGCCCGATGAATTTCGCGTGGTCTGCGAGGGCACGCCGGAACCGCTGCGTCCGGCGGTGGTGATCGGGCCAGGCACGGGGCTGGGCGTCGGCACCTTGCTGGATCTTGGCGCGGGTCGTTTCGCGGCCTTGCCGGGGGAGGGCGGCCATGTCGACCTGCCTTTGAGCAGCCCGAGGGAAACCCAGCTGTGGCAGCATATCTATAACGAAATCGGCCACGTCAGCGCAGAGACGGCCTTGAGCGGTGGTGGTTTGCCGCGTCTGTATCGGGCAATCTGTGCGGTTGATGGCCACACGCCGCAGCTGGACACCCCCGAAGCCATCACGGCGGCTGGCCTGGCCGGCGACCCGATTGCCATGGAAGTGTTGGACCAGTTCAGCATCTGGCTGGGCCGAGTGGCGGGTAACAATGTACTGACCACCGGTGGACGTGGTGGTGTGTATATCGTGGGCGGGGTAATACCGAGGTTTGCCGACTTCTTCATTCAAAGCGGCTTTGCCGGGAGCTTTCGTGACAAGGGCTGCATGAGCGACTACTTCAACGGTATTCCGGTGTGGCTGGTGACCGCGCCGTATTCCGGCTTGACCGGGGCGGGTGTGGCGCTGGAGCAGGCATTTGCTTAGGCAGTGATGGCTTCCCACATCAGTGTGGAAGGGGGCTTGCCCCCATGAGGCCTTCAACTACACCGCATAACAACAAGGAGGACCCCGTGAGCGTAATCAGTAAATCGATTCTCCTCGTCGACGACGACCAGGAAATCCGCGAGTTGCTGCAGACCTACCTCAGTCGCGCCGGTTTCCAGGTGCGGGGGGTGCCGGATGGCGCGGGATTCCGTCAGGCGATGAACGAGGCGCCGTGCGACCTGGTCATCCTCGATGTGATGTTGCCGGACGAAGACGGTTTCAGCCTGTGCCGCTGGATTCGCCAGCACCCGCGCCAGGCGCAGGTGCCGATCATCATGCTTACCGCCAGCTCCGACGAAGCCGACCGCGTGATCGGCCTGGAGCTGGGCGCCGATGACTACATCGGCAAGCCGTTCAGCCCGCGTGAGCTGCAGGCGCGGATCAAGGCGCTGTTGCGCCGCTGCCAGTTCCAGGAGCGCAACACCGGGGGCGATGTGCTGGTGTTCGACGAATGGCGGCTGGACATGATCAGCCACCGGCTGTTCCACGTCGACGGCGAAGAAGTGATCCTGTCCGGGGCCGACTTTGCCCTGCTCAAATTGTTTCTCGACCATCCCCAGGAAATCCTCGACCGCGACACCATCGGCAACGCCACCCGTGGCCGCGACCTGATGCCGCTGGACCGTATCGTCGACATGGCCGTCAGCCGCCTGCGCCAACGCCTGCGCGATACCGAAAAACCTCCGCGGCTGATTCGCACCGTGCGCGGCAGCGGCTATCAACTGGCAGCCAACGTGGTTGCCGGCAATGCCCATTGAGCCGGTGAGCGAACGGCGTCGCCGGTTTCCGGTACCGCGCTCGCTATTGGGGCGCATGCTGTTGCTCACATTGCTGGCAGTGCTGTTCGCCCAGGCACTGTCCAGCGTGATCTGGGTCTCACAGTTGCGCGCCACCCAGCTCGAAGGCCTGGTCACCAGCGCGCGCAGCCTGGCGCATTCGATGACCGCCAGCGTGAGTTATTTCCGCTCGCTGCCGGTGGCCTATCGCCCGTTGGTGCTTGACCAACTGCGCAGCATGGGCGGCACCCGCTTTGTGGTGACCCTCAACGATCGCCCGCTGGACATGCAGGTGCTGCCCGAAACCCCGCGCAAACAGGCGGTGCTGACCGCGGTGGATGAAGTGCTGCGTCAGACCCTGGGCGCCGATGTGCATATCTCGGTGGAGTTCGTCAGCGCCGAAGACCTGCGGATTTTCAACGCCGGCCTCAAACTCGATGAATTGCCACGCTCCTGGGCGCACTACGCACTGACCCTGGAACCGGTGAACCCGCCGGTGCTGGTGACCCAGATTCAACTGGCGCCCGGCGAGTGGCTGTATATCGCCTCGCTGTTGCCCGAGCCCTACACCAGTCTGGAAGAGCAGGGCCTGCCGTCCCAGCAGGTGTGGTTTATCGTGCTGACCAGTGGCTTTCTACTTCTGTTCATAGGCCTGCTGGTGCATTGGCAGAGTCGGCCCCTCAAACGCCTGGCGCTGGCGGCGCGGGACATGTCCCTGGGCGCCGACGTCGAGCCGGTGGCCGAGGGCGGCGGCAGTGAAGTGGTGGAAGTGGGCCGTGCGTTCAATGCCATGCGCGAGCGCATCAGCCGCTACCTGACCGAACGCAGCCAGTTGTTCAGTGCGATTTCCCACGATCTGCGTACACCCATCACGCGCCTGCGCCTGCGCGTGGAACTGTTGGAAGACGAGAACCTGCAGGCCAAGTTCGGTCGTGACCTGGATGAGCTGGAATTGCTGGTCAAGGGCGCGCTGCAATGCGTGAAAGACACCGATATTCACGAGAACATCCAGCCGGTCGACCTCAACCATGTGCTCGAATGCCTGGTGGAGCCGTACGTGGCGCCCAACGGCAACGGCCGCGTGACCCTGGATGGCATGGCGCTGGCGGCGTACCCGGGCAAACCGTTGGCGCTCAAACGCTGCATCGGCAACCTGATCGACAACGCGTTGAAGTACGGGCAGAACGCCCATTTGCATATTGAGGACGACGGCGCGGAATTCATCCTGCATGTGGATGACGAAGGCCCCGGTGTACCGGAGCAACGTCTGGAGCAAGTGTTCGAGCCGCACTTTCGCCTCGCCGGCCAGCAGCAAGGCTACGGCCTGGGGTTGGGCATCGCGCGCAACATTGCCCACAGCCATGGCGGTGAGGTGAGCTTGCAGAACCTGCGCGAGGGCGGCTTGCGCGTCACCCTGCAACTGCCCCGAACCCTGGACTGATAACACGATTGGACAAAGGTGGGAGGGGCGGTGCGACGATTCGACTTGCCCCCCGATGACGGGGCTTCAGTCACTGGATGGCTTGGCTGACGCACTGCTATCGAGCCAGCCCTTTGTCACCAGCGTTTCTCTCGTGTGTCAGATGCTTTGGCGCAGCCGCGCCAGATCCCGCAGCGGTGGCGCGCCGAACAAACGGCTGTACTCGCGGCTGAACTGCGATGGGCTTTCATACCCCACCCGATAACCGGCCGCCGACGCTTCCAGCCCTTCGGCAATCATCAGCCTGCGCGCTTCCTGCAGGCGCAGTTGCTTCTGGTACTGCAGCGGGCTCATTGCCGTGATCGCCTTGAAGCGATGGTGCAAGGTCGAGACGCTCAGGTTCACTTCCTTGGCCAAATCATCAATGCGAAGCGGCTGTTCGTAATTGCCGTTCAGCCACTTGATCGCCTGGCTCACCCGATGGCTCTGACTGTTGGCCACCGCAATTTCATACAGCCGATAGCCCTGCGGCCCGCGCAGCAGCCGGTACAGGATCTCGCGATTGATCAGGGGCGCGAGCATGGCGATGTCTTTGGGCGTATCCAGCAAACGTGCCAGGCGCAGCACGGCGTCGAGCAACTGGGTGTCGATACGGTCCACGTACATCCCGCGCGAGGTCGGGCGCGTGGGCACGCCCATGGGGCCGGCCTCGGCAATCAGCGCTGTGAGCTGCGCCGGGTCGATATTGATGCGCACCGACAGGTTCGGGTCCTCGGGCGTCGCATCAATGACTCGCCCGGCCACGGGCATCGCCACGGAAAACACTAGATAGTTGAGCGGGTCATAGGCGAAAACTTCGTCGGCCAGGCGCACTTCTTTGCTGCCGTTGGCGAGGATGCACAACGCGGGCTCCACCAGTACCGGCATAAAGTCTCGCGGTGCGTTGTGGCGGTTCAGGTACAACGAAGTGATTGCGGTGCCGTAGGAACCATCTTCCCAGGTATGCCGGTGCACGATGCTGGCCAGTTCAGCACGCTGTTTTTCCATCTCGGCATCGAGGGGGGTGGGCTGATGTTCGGGTGACGACATGGCGCGTCCTCTGCAGGCTGCTGTGATGGGGCCAGCTTAGCGGCGGCTTTTCAAAATGTGTTAGGTCGATTCTGCCCGATCCTTGCCTGATCCTGCGGCCTATCGTCAATCAGGCAAGCGCCGGGCGTGTCACGCGCCTGAAACACGGCGTTTGGGTGTGGAATAAAGCCGCCGGCCCGACGTCCTATCTACGCTTCTCGCAGGATCGTGCAATAAGCCGGCAGGAATCGACTAACCGCGCTCGCACCCGCGCCGTTATCGTTGATCCTGTGGCAACACACCTCCACAGTGCTTGCCGAGCATCACTTCTCAACGGGAGAGTCGAATATGTCCACCCCCATTCCCGCGAGCCATATGGCCTTTATCCGCGCCCGCAGCGGGTGCAGCACCGAACTGGGTGCACGCTTGAGCAGTTTGATCGAACCGGGCCGCCAGGCGCAGGGTTGCCTGCAATTTTCGTTGCAGCATTCCCAGGTCGATCCCGATGTGTGGCTGGTCTCGGGCCTCTGGAGCAGCGAGCAGGCGATGAGCGCCTACTTCAACTCGCCGGCCCTGATGATCTTTACCGAACTGTTGAACGACATGGTCGTGCGCAGCATAGACTTCCAGACCTTCACCGATGCCTGCGCCGTCAATGCCTACGGTGAGTACCTGCAACTGGCCGGTTAATGGTTAGAATGGCCACCTTTTCCATTGGCCAGGACCTGCAACATGGCACGTAAACAATTTGCTCAGCACGAAGCCGTTTCCGCCGTAGTACCGGGTGAAGGGGGCTACAGCGCCGCCGTCGCCGTCAAAGCGCTGGACGGCATGGGCGCCCCGCGGTTTCACAAGATCCTCGATGGGCAGACGTTCAAAACTGCCTCCGATGCCGATGATGCGGCCACCGTGCAGCTTGAGCAGCTTGTGAATGTGGATGAAGAAGGTCAACTGACCTGGGCGAGCGCCACCCGCTGAACAACGGCGCTGATCTGATGTGGAAGGGAGCTCGCCACAAGAACCTCATTTTCTCAGGTTATGTGTAGATACCCATGGCCATCGGGGGCAAGCCCCTCCCACAGTTTGACTGTATTTCAGTCAGGGTTTGCTGGCGCCTGGGCGGTACATCTTGAATAACGCCTCCGGCCCCAACTGGAAGTAATCCGCCGGGCCGCCACCACGCAAAATCGGCTCGGCGGCGGCGGTGTCGTACACGCCGTCCTTGAGCAGCCACTTGGCAATGTGAACGGCGACCACTTCGCCCAGCACCAGCCAGCTTGGCACCAGCGCCTTATCGGCACGTTGCAACTGGATGATTTGCGTCACCTTGCACTCGAACGACACCGGGCTTTCGCCCACCCGCGGTACGCCCACGATTTTCGACGGCACCGGGGTCAGGCCGGACAGCTCGAATTCATTCACGTCCGGCGAGACCGCCGCGCAGCTCTGGTTCATCTGATCGGCCAACGGGCGGGTGGCCAGGTTCCAGACGAACTCGCCGGTCTGTTCGATGTTGTTCAGGCTGTCTTTGCGCCCGACGCTGGAGAACCCAATGATCGGCGGAACGTAGTTGAACGCGTTGAAGAAACTGTAGGGCGCCAGGTTCAGCCGGCCCTCGTTGTCGTGTGACGAAATCCAACCGATCGGCCGTGGGCCGACGATGGCGTTGAACGGGTCATGGGGCAGGCCGTGGCCGTTGGCCGGTTCGTAGAAGTGGATATCGTCAGGCATGGGCCGGGTTCCTGCTGTGGGGTTCTGGAAGGCAGCCATAGTGCAATCCACAGCGACGAATTTCCATGCGCCGATGGAATTTTCATTCAGCGCCCACCTATTTTTCACAGCGGCCCATTCAGTCTGCGCCTAGGTCGACACCCCTTATAAGACTGAGCCTCGGAGCCTTCAACCGCATGAACAAACTTCCTCAGATCACCCTGGCGTTCTGGGTCATGAAAATCTGCGCAACCACCTTGGGCGAAACCGCCGGTGACTTGCTATCG
Organism: Pseudomonas sp. lyk4-R2A-8; assembly: GCF_030209095.1. Taxonomy (NCBI): domain Bacteria; kingdom Pseudomonadati; phylum Pseudomonadota; class Gammaproteobacteria; order Pseudomonadales; family Pseudomonadaceae; genus Pseudomonas; species Pseudomonas sp. lyk4-R2A-8. The sequence goes on along the minus strand of NZ_JARVSS010000015.1, from coordinate 174,234 downwards.
ATGACCCTGAACGTCGGTTACGCCATCAGCTCGATGATTTTGATCAGCGTGTTCCTGGTCACTCTGGTGACGCAACTTTGGTCGAAAACCTACAACCCGGTGCTGTACTGGATCGTGATTTTGTCCACCAGCACTGCCGGCACTACCATGTCCGACTTCATGGATCGCACCCTGGGCTTGGGTTACGCCACCGGGTCGATGATCCTGATTGTGATACTGATGATCATCTTTGCATTGTGGCACCTCAGCGGTGACTCGCTGAACGTGAACAAGGTGCAGACCTTCCGAGGCGAGTTGTTCTATTGGATGGCCATCCTGTTTTCCAACACCCTGGGAACGGCTCTGGGCGATTTCCTGGCGGATGATTCGGGGTTGGGCTTTGCTGGCGGGGCCCTGCTGATTGGCTCGACCATCGCGGTGGTGGTGGTGCTCAAGTACTTCACCCAAATCTCTTCGGTGCTGTTGTTCTGGGTAGCATTTGTGTTGACCCGGCCTTTTGGCGCAACCCTGGGCGACTTCTTGACCAAGCCCCACGAAAAGGGCGGATTGGATTTTGGCACCATTGGCTCTTCGGCGGTATTGGCGGCCGTGCTGGTGGTAATGATTGCCGGGGCTTCGTATGCGCAAAGGCGGTATGGACGGGCCGATGTGGCGCAGTTGTCCTGATTCAAAATGTGGGAGGGGCAAGCCCGCTCCCACATTTGTTACTGCATCCAAGCGTTAGTCCGTCGTAATCCGCGAGTGCTTGCGGGTGTCCTTCATGGTCACATAGACCACCAGCGACACCGCGATACACGCGGTCACGTACCAGTAGTATCCGGTTTCCATCCCGATGCTCTTGAACCACAACGCGATGTATTCAGCGGTACCGCCGAAGATCGACACGGTCAGCGCGTACGGCAGGCCGACGCCCAGGGCGCGGATTTCAGTGGGGAACAGTTCGGCTTTGACCACCGCGTTGATCGAGGTGTAGCCGCTGACAATGATCAGCGCCGCCATGATCAGGAAGAACGCGCCCCACCAGGTCTGGATGGTGTGCAAGGTGCTGAGGATCGGCACGGTGAACAGCGTGCCGAGGATGCCGAAGGCGATCAGGATCGGCCGGCGCCCGACCTTGTCCGACAGCCCGCCGACGATAGGTTGCAGGCACATGAACAGAAACAGCGTCGCCGCCGAGATGGTGGTGGAGTCGGAAATGCTCATGCCGACGGTGTTCACCAGGTATTTCTGCATGTAGGTGGTGTAGGTGTAGAACGCCAGGGTGCCGCCCATGGTCAGGCCGACCACGGTCATCAGTTCCTTGGGGTGCCGCAGCAAGGTGCGCATGGCGCTTTCCTTGGCTTTTTCCTTCTTGGTGAACGACTCGGTTTCTTCCATGCCGCGACGCAGGTACAGCGCGACCACGGCACACAGGGCGCCGATGGCGAACGGGATACGCCAGCCCCAGTCGTAGAGTTGCTCGGTGGTGAGCACTTGTTGCAGCACGATCAATACCGCCAGCGCGATGAGCTGGCCGGAGATCAGGGTCACGTACTGGAAGCTGGAGAAGAAGCCCCGGCGTTCCTTGGTTGCCATTTCACTCAGGTAGGTGGCCGAGGTGCCGTATTCGCCACCCACCGATAAGCCCTGCAGCAGGCGCGCAAATACCAGCAGGATCGGTGCACCGACACCAATGGTTTCGTAGCCGGGGCTGAGGGCGATGATCAGCGAGCCGAAGCACATCAGCAGTACCGAGGCCATCAGCGCGGCCTTGCGACCTTTGTAGTCTGCATACAAACCCATCAGCCAGCCGCCGATCGGGCGCATCAGGAAGCCCACGGCGAAGATCGCGGCGGTATTGAGTAATTGGGCGGTGGTGTCGCCTTTAGGGAAAAAGGCTTTGGCGAAGTACAGCGAGAAGGCGGCATAGACATACCAGTCATACCACTCGACCATGTTGCCCACCGAGCCGCTGAAGATCGATTTGATCCGGCTGGTGGTGGTGCGTTCTTTGGTCGGCACGGCTGCCGACCCTGCAGGCAGGGTGTTGGAGTTATCCATCGAAGGAACCTTCATCTAGTTGTTTTTATGAAGCCGCGTGAGCGCAGCCTGGCTGGGGCTATAGCAGGAGCTGTGCCAGGGGGATGAAGGCCCGGCCTAGAAGGGTCGCCGGTTTTTTTTGAGCGGATATTCGCCGATGCTTTTCAGGCGATAAGCGGAAATCCGCCTAAGCCGGATGCTGCGCTCAGAGGAACGCTTCTCGGGTCAAGCCGTGGCGCTGCATCTTTTCGTTGAAGGTTCGCCGAGGCAGTTGCAGTTCGGCCAGAACCGCCTTGATATCGCCCTTGTGCCGCGTCAGCGCGGCTTTCAGGCACTGTGCTTCGAATGCTTCCTGCTGCGCCGCCAGGGATTGCCCGGCCTCGATACCTTCCGGCTCCGGTTCGCCCAACCCCAGTACCTGACGTTCGGCGACGTTGGCCAGCTCGCGAACATTGCCCGGCCAGTCATGGCTGAGCAGACGACCCAGCTGCGCACCGCCGAGTGGTTCGACCGTGCGGCCGAGGCGCTCGGCGGCGCTGTGCGCAAAGTGCTCGTAGAGCAGAGGAATATCTTCACGGCGTTCGCGCAGCGGAGGCAGGCGCAGTTGCGCAACGTTCAGGCGATACGCCAGATCTTCACGAAAGCGCCCGGCGCGGGCCTCTTCCAGCAGGTCGGGCTTGGTCGCGGCGATGATGCGCAGATCCACGTGGATGCTCTGGTTGGAACCCAGGCGCTCAAGTTTCTGCTCCTGCAACACCCGCAGCAGCTTGACCTGCTGGGCCAGGGGCATGCTCTCGATTTCATCGAGGAACAGGGTGCCACCATGGGCATACTCCAGTTTGCCGACGCGCTTGCCCTGGGCCCCGGTAAAGGCTCCGCTTTCATGCCCGAACAGTTCGGCCTCGAACAGTTGCTCGGGAATCGCCGCGCAGTTGAGCGCCACAAAGGGCTTTTTTGCCCTCGGCCCAAAATCATGCAGGCAACGGGCGACCAGTTCCTTGCCGCTGCCGGTTTCGCCGCGGATCAGCACATTGACCGGCAGGGCCGCCAGGTCCAGCACCTGGCGGCGCAGGTTCTGCAGCGCGCGCGACATGCCCAGCAAGCTCGACTCCAACTGTGCCCGCTGGCCGGCCTGCTGATGCAGACGGCGGTTCTCCAGGATCAAGCTGCGTTTGTCCAGGGCGCGACGCAGGCTGTTGAGCAGGGCATCGGGGCTGAAGGGCTTTTCGAGGAAGTCGTAGGCACCGTCGCGCATCGCCTCGACAGCCATCGGCACATCACCGTGACCGGTGAGCAGGATCACCGGCAAGTCCGCATCGCGTCGTTGCACTTCGGCCAGCAACTCCAGACCACTGAGCCCTGGCATGCGCACATCGCTCAGGATCACCCCGGCGAAGTCCCTGGGCAGTTGCGCCAGGCATGCCTCGGCGCGGCTGAACAACTGCACGTCGAAGCCTGACAGGCTCAACCATTGCTCCACGGCCGTGCGAATGCTGGCTTCGTCATCGACCACAATTACGGTGTTCAACATGGCTCGGCGGCCTCCAGTGCGATCGGCAGGGTGAGGGTGAACACCGCGCCATCGCCTCGGTTGCCGGCGCTCAGGCGCCCGCCGAGTTCGTGCACGATGGCGTAGGACACTGCCAGCCCCAGGCCCAGCCCGTCGCCCACCGGTTTGGTGGTGAAGAACGGGTCGAATACATTGTTCAGATGCTCTTCGGCAATACCGCCGCCGCTGTCGCTGACCGTCAGTTGCCACAGCTGCTGGTCGGCGTGCAAGCGGATTTCCAGACGCTTGCGCGGCTTATCGGCCATGGCGTCGAGCGCGTTGCGCAGCAGGTTGATCAGCACTTGTTCCAAGCGAATCGCATCGCCGCGCACCCAGGCGGGCCGAGTCAGGTCCAGCACGGTGCCGATGCCTTCATCGCGCAGGCGCGCGTCGAGCAACTGCAGGGATTGATCGACCACGGTGGCCAGGTCCAGGCGTTCGCGCAGGCCGCTGGGGCTTTTGCGCGCGAAGGTCTTGAGATGGCCGGTCAGCGCGGCCATGCGCGTGAGCATATCGTCCAGCGGCGTGAGCGCCTTGTAGGCGTCATCCACGCGACCATGGTCGAGCAGCAGGCGCAGGGTGGCCAGTTGCATGCGCTGGGCCGTCAACGGCTGGTTGATTTCATGAGCGAGAGCCGCCGACATCTGCCCCAGGGCCGCCAGCTTGGCGGACTGCACCAGGCCGTCCTGGGCGGTGCGCAGGGCCTGGGTACGCTCTTCCACCAGGCGCTCCAGCTCTTCGCGGCTGCGCTGGCGCAGGCGGGCCAGACGCCAACGCTGGGTCAGGAACAGCACCAGGAACACCAGCGCCAGCCACGACCCGGCGGCGGCCAGCCCGGCATTGCGTTGATCCTCGAACGCGAGCTGCGGTTTGCGTAACAGGTGCAGGGTCCAGCCTTCGGCCTTCAGCGGCAGGGATTCCCAGATGTAATCGGCGCTGCCATCGGGGCCGCTTACGTGCATCAGGTGACTGTTTTCATCGAAGCGTTGCAGCGGCTGGCTTTCGAGCGGCTGCAGTTGCTTTTTGTCGTATTGGCGGGTGGCCTTGAGTTCGGCAAGGTCGCTGTCCGACAGCGGTCGCAGGTTGCGGTAGCGCCAGCCCGGCTGGTTGGCGATAAACACGATGCCGCGCGCGTCGCTGACCAGCAGCAGATCGTCGCCCTGGGCCCATTCGCGCTCAAGCTCGGGGAATTCCAGCTTGACCACCATGGCGCCAAGGAACTGCTCGTGTTCATCCAGCACCGCGCTGGAGAGGAAGTAGCCGGGAATCCCCGTCGTCACCCCCACCGCGTAGAAGCGTCCGGTGCCCTGGCTGCGGGTCTGGCTGAAATAAGGTCGGAACGCGTAGTTGTGACCCACATAACTGCTCGGCAGGTTCCAGTTACTGGCCGCCACGGCCAGGCCGGTGTGGTCCATCAGCTCCAGGGTGGATGACTGCGCGGCGTTGTTGATGCGTTCCAGCTTTCGGTTGAGCAGGTCCTGGGTGGCGGCGTCCAGCGGGCCCTTGAGTGCGTTGATCATTTCCGAGTCCAGCGCCAGTACGGCGGGCAGGGCGCGGTAGCGTTCGATCAGGGTATGCAGGGAGTTGGCATACAACGCCAGTTGCTGATTGGCGCGGGCGGCATCGTCCACCAGTGCCTGGCGCTCGGCATGCCGCGTGGCCAGGGCCGCGGCCAGCACCGCACCGGCGATGATCAGCAGGGAATAGAACGTCAGGCGCAGGGGGCGAGGGATCGCGATCATACGGTGATGAACAGGCACGGTAAGGGGAGTGCACCATAGCATGAGCGGTAGAGGTCTTGTGGTGCGCGCGGTGGTTGTAGATAAGCAGGCTCCCCACTGAGAAATGGGCGGGCAATAAAAAAGCGACCGTGCTGATCGCATCGGTCGCTTTTTCTGTCGCTGAGGCAGCGCTTATTGCACTTCTACCGCCAGGCTGTCACTGATCTTTTTCTGCCAGATGGCAGGGCCGGTGATATGCACGGATTCGCCCTGGCTGTCGACCGCCACGGTAACCGGCATGTCTTTGACGTCGAACTCGTAGATCGCTTCCATGCCCAGTTCGGCGAAGGCCACCACGCGGGATTTCTTGATGGCTTGGGCGACCAGGTACGCGGCGCCGCCGACGGCCATCAGGTACACGGCCTTGTGGTCCTTGATCGCGTCGATGGCGGTCGGGCCGCGTTCGGACTTACCGATCATGCCCAGCAGGCCGGTCTGCTCGAGGATCTGACGGGTGAACTTGTCCATCCGCGTCGCAGTGGTCGGACCGGCTGGGCCAACCACTTCTTCGCGCACCGGATCAACCGGGCCGACGTAGTAGATGAAGCGACCCTTGAGGTCCACCGGCAGGGTTTCGCCCTTGTTCAGCATCTCGACCATGCGCTTATGCGCCGCATCGCGACCGGTGAGCATTTTGCCGTTGAGCAATACGGTCTCGCCCGGCTTCCAGCTCTGCACTTCTTCCGGGGTCAGGGTGTCGAGGTTGACGCGACGGGCCGATGGGCCGGCCTCCCAGACGATTTCCGGATAAGCGTCCAACGGTGGCGCCTCCAGCGACGCCGGGCCGGAACCATCGAGCACGAAGTGCGCGTGACGGGTGGCGGCGCAGTTGGGGATCATGCACACCGGCAGCGAGGCCGCGTGCGTCGGGTAATCCATGATCTTCACGTCGAGCACGGTAGTCAGGCCACCCAGGCCCTGAGCGCCGATGCCCAGTTGGTTGACCTTCTCGAACAGCTCCAGACGCATTTCTTCGATACGGTTCTGCGGGCCGCGCTTTTTCAGCTCGTGGATGTCGATGGATTCCATCAACACTTCCTTGGCCATCACCGCGGCTTTCTCGGCGGTGCCGCCGATGCCGATGCCGAGCATGCCCGGCGGGCACCAGCCGGCACCCATGGTCGGAACGGTCTTGAGCACCCAGTCAACGATCGAGTCGGACGGGTTGAGCATGGCCATTTTCGACTTGTTCTCGGAGCCGCCGCCTTTGGCGGCCACATCCACTTCCACGGTGTTACCCGGGACGATGGAGTAGTGGATCACGGCCGGGGTGTTGTCCTTGGTGTTTTTACGCGCACCGGCCGGGTCGGCCAGGATGGAGGCGCGCAGGACGTTTTCCGGCAGGTTGTAGGCGCGACGCACGCCCTCGTTGATCATGTCGTCCAGGCCCATGGTGGCACCGTCCCAACGCACGTCCATGCCCACGCGCACGAACACGGTGACGATACCGGTGTCCTGGCAGATCGGGCGATGGCCGGTGGCGCACATGCGCGAGTTGATCAGGATCTGGGCGATGGAGTCACGGGCCGCCGGCGATTCTTCACGCAGGTAGGCTTCGTGCATGGCCTGGATGAAATCCACGGGATGGTAGTAGGAAATGAATTGCAGGGCGTCGGCAACGCTCTGAATCAGGTCGTCTTGCTTGATCACGGTCATGAGTCGCGCTCCTCTATAAGACGGGAACATTCAATAAAGGTGGCTTCAGTGGGGTGTATCGGTCGGCTGAGGCCACCTTTCCAAGGCACGCCAAGTGGTGCAGGCGCGACGCTAAAAAGGCGCGGCAGTATAACCCGGCGCGGTGGCCGATACACCCGACTATGGTCAAACTGTGCCGGGCGTGATTCCCTGTCTGCGCCTTTTGAGTCGAGATGTTCCATGCCTGAACTGCACGTCGGCGAACGCCACTGGTCGGTACCCACCGGCAGCAATTTGTTGGATGCCTTGAATCAGGCCGGTGTGACCGTGCCCTACAGCTGCAGGGCGGGCAGTTGCCATGCATGCCTGGTGCGTTGCCACGGCGAGGTTGACGATCAGCAGCCCGATGCCCTCAGCCCGGTGCAACGCCAGGATGGCTGGCGCCTGGCTTGCCAGTGCCGGTTGCGCGGGGACGTGCGGGTCGAGACGTTCGATCCGCTGCGCGATGGCTCGCCTGCCCAGGTGGTGGGAGCCGATTGGCTGACGTCGGCGGTGCTGCGTTTGCGCCTGCAACCCCAGCGCACTCTGCGTTATCGCGCCGGGCAGCACCTGGTGCTGTGGGCCGGGGAGGTGGCACGTCCGTATTCCCTGGCGAGCCTGCCGCAGGAGGACGCGTTCCTGGAGTTTCATCTCGATTGCCGCCAGCCCGGTCAATTCAGCGATATCGCCCGGCGGTTGCAGGTCGGGGATCGCCTGTGCCTCGGCGAATTGCGCGGTGGCGCGTTGCACTATGATCCTGACTGGCAAACCCGACCGCTGTGGCTGCTGGCCTCGGGCACCGGTCTAGGCCCCTTATGGGGCGTGATGCGCGAGGCGCTGCGTCAGGATCACCACGGCGCCATACGCCTGATTCATCTGGCCCATGACGCTGAAGGCCATTATCTGGCTGAACCGCTGGCGGTGCTGGCCGCCCATCACCCGCAGCTGACCGTGGAGCTGTGGACTGCGGCTGAGTTGACCCAGGCATTGGCGCAACTGCGGCTTGTTTCCCGGCAAACCCTGGCCTTACTCTGCGGGCATCCGGCCAGTGTCGAGGCATTCTCCAAGCGCCTGTTCCTGGCCGGACTGCCGCGCAATCAACTGCTGGCGGATGTGTTTGTGCCCCATGGTTGAGCGCTGAACACCACAGCCGCGAGAATCGCCATGACCGACGCCATCCTCCAGCACCGCGAAGCCGGGGTGCTGACCCTGCAACTCAATCGCCCGGACAAGAAGAACGCGTTGACGCGCGCCATGTACAGCCACTTGGCCCAGGCGTTGGAGCAGGCCGATGCGGACCCAAACATTCATGCGGTGCTGATCCAGGGCAGCAGCGAGTGTTTTACCGCCGGCAACGACATCGGCGACTTTCTCCAACAGCCACCCAGTGACCTCGACAGTCCGCCGTTTCACTTTATGAAAAGCCTGCTCAACTGCCGCAAACCGGTGATCGCCGCCGTGGCCGGCGTGGCAGTGGGCATCGGTACAACCCTGCTGTTGCACTGCGATCTGGTGTACGTCAGTCGTGATGCGCGACTGCGCATGCCATTTGTCAATCTTGGGTTGTGCCCGGAGTTCGGCTCCAGCCTGATCCTGCCACGTTTGCTGGGGCACGCCAAAGCCGCCGAATTACTGCTGTTGGGCGAAGGGTTTACCGGCGAACAGGCGGCTGCATGGGGCATCGCTACTGAAGCGTTGGGCAGTGGTGAGGCGACGTTGGCCAAAGCCAGGCAAGTCGCTGAGCGTTTTGACGCGTTGGCGCCGGGTGCGGTGCAGGTCACCAAGCAACTGATGAAGAGCGTGGATCGCGAGCAGTTGCGCCAGGTAATAGAGGAGGAGGGCGCGCTGTTTACCCAGCGGCTGAGGTCGCCGGAGGCAATCGCCGCATTGTCGGCGTTCATTGCTCGGCGCTGAAAGCGAGCAAGGCCCATTCCCCCACGGAAAGCAAAAAGCCCTGTCACTTGCATGACAGGGCTTTTGTTTCAGCAATCGATCACTCAGACCATTGGGTCGCCAACGTGCAGGATCTTCATGCCGTTGGTGCCACCGATGGTGTGGTAGCTGTCGCCCTTGGTCAGGATGACCCAGTCGCCTTTCTCCACGACGCCGCGCTTGAGCAGTTCGTCGATGGCCGCCTGGCTGACCTCATGGGGCGGCAACGACGCCGGGTCGAACGGTACGGTGTAGACGCCACGGAACATGGCGGCGCGAGCCTGGGTTTCGCGGTGCGGGGAGAACGCGTAGATCGGCACCGACGAACGGATACGCGACATGATCAACGGCGTGTAGCCACTTTCGGTCAGGGCGATGATCGCTTTCACGCCCGGGAAGTGGTTGGCGGTGTACATCGCGGCCAGGGCGATGCTCTGGTCGCAGCTTTCGAACACTTTGCCGATGCGGTGACTGGAGGTCTTGCTGGTCGGGTGCTTTTCGGCACCGACACAGATACGCGCCATGGCCTGTACGGCTTCCAGCGGGTAAGGGCCGGCGGCGCTTTCAGCCGACAGCATTACGGCGTCGGTGTAGTCCAATACGGCGTTGGCCACGTCGGACACTTCGGCGCGGGTCGGCATCGGGTTCTGAATCATCGACTCCATCATCTGGGTTGCGACGATCACGGCTTTGTTGTGGCGGCGCGCGTGCAGGATGATTTTCTTCTGGATGCCGATCAGTTCGGCATCGCCGATTTCAACGCCCAGGTCGCCACGGGCAACCATGACCGCATCGGAAGCCTTGATCAGGCCATCGAGGGTTTCGTCGTCGGCCACGGCCTCGGCGCGCTCGATCTTCGCCACCAGCCAGGCGGTGCCGCCGGCCTCGTCGCGCAGCTTACGGGCGTATTCCATATCGGCGGCGTCGCGCGGGAAGGACACCGCGAGGTAGTCCACTTCCATTTCGGCGGCGAGCTTGATGTCAGCCTTGTCTTTTTCAGTCAGGGCCGGTGCTGTCAGGCCACCGCCACGGCGGTTGATGCCTTTGTGGTCGGACAGCGGGCCGCCGATGGTCACGGTGCAGATCAGCTCGGTGTCGGTGGCGGTGTCGACGCGCATGACCACGCGGCCGTCGTCCAGTAGCAGTTCATCGCCGACGCCGCAGTCCTTGACCAGGTCCGGGTAGTCGATACCTACCACTTGCTGGTTGCCTTCAGTCAGCGGGTGGCTGGTGGAGAACGTAAACGTGTCGCCGATTTTCAGCTCGATCCGCTTGTTGGCGAATTTGGCGATGCGGATTTTCGGGCCTTGCAGGTCACCCAGCAATGCCACGAAGCGACCGTGCTTGGCAGCCAGGTCACGCACCAGCTTGGCGCGAGCCTTGTGCTCGTCGGGGGTGCCGTGGGAGAAGTTCAGACGGGCGACGTCCAAACCAGCCAGAATCAGCTGTTCGAGGACTTCCGGCGAATTGCTGGCCGGGCCAAGGGTGGCGACGATTTTGGTACGACGGACGGACATGCACAGACTCCTGAGTTCAAGCGCTGAGGAAGGCTACTATGCTCTTTCGTTGTAGTCATTGTTCGTTTGCACTACTTATCGACGATTCAGTTGTTTTGGCCGCAGCCGAAAAGACGAACAGCCTTGAAGATTTTCGACGAGGGGTCGATACACTGCACAAGACAGGAGAACCCTCATGCGAATTTTGCTCGTTGCCGCCCTGGCCGTCAGTGTTGTCGGCTGCACCCGCTGGTCGATGGACCACCATTTGAACAACGCCTACCGCGCCTACGGCGTGGGTGATTGCCAGCGCGTTACCCTGGAGTTGTCCCAAGTGGACCGCGAGAGCCGCAGCCGTCGCTATGTGCAACCCGAGGTCTCTATGCTGCGCGGGCAGTGCCTGGAACGGCAGAAACTGTTTGTCGACGCGGTGCAAACCTATCAGTTCATCATTACCCAATACCCGTCGAGCGAATACGCCTACCGTGCCCGCGCGCGCCTGGACACGCTGCAGCAACTGGGTCACTACCGCGACGCCGCTGCCCAGCCGCGTCCCGCGTCACTGTGAAAATATTTGCCATTTCATAACTGGCCCGTTGCCAGTCTTGGGCTATTCTTTGAATGTTCGTTTGTATAAGTTTCTATTCAATCGAATGCGAGGCCCGGGCTCGGCGGCGGTCTAGTGACATTCCAGGAGGTTGTCATTCCGAGGCCCAGGGAGAGCGAGCGCTATTGCTCGTTCCGAATCACTGGCACGGCCTGAGTCATGGCCACTGGATGGCGATTTCACCATGTTTACTGACCGGCGGATCGAGCGGCATCAATTACCAAGTTTCCTGCAAGTGTTTAACCGTCTGACCGATAAACCCATCGGGTTTTTGGGCAATGCTTCGGAAGACGGACTGATGTTAATCAGCCTGTTGCCAATGATGGTTGACGCGAATTTCGAGTTGCGCGTAAAGATCCCCAGCGCTGATGGGGATTTTCATGCCATTGACCTGACGGCGACTTGTCTGTGGAGTCATGAAGACATCAACCCGCAGCATTACGATTCCGGGTTCCGAGTGATTTCAGCGTCGGAGGAATATGCGCAGTTGATCAGCGTTTTGGTGCATTACTTCAGCTTTGATCCCCTGCAGGCATCGGTCTAAGCCTGCAGGTCACCCCACGGCAGGAGTATTGTCGCGCCTGCCGTGTTTGTTTCTGGCGCTTAAAAGACGCCGGCTTTTTTCCACCCCAGATAGCGTGTCACCAACGCCGCGCCCATTTGCGAAGGCAGGGTATCCAATACTGACAGACCATGAGCGTTCAGGCGGTCATGCAATTCGTCGCGGGTATTGAGGTAATCAACCGTGCCACTGTAGGCCAGGGCTTCCTGCAGGGTTTGCACGGGAGATTGGCGCAGTTGATCCAGTACCTCCTCGCGCAGGCTGGCCACCAGTACCCTGTGCTGGCGGTTGATACGCTTGACCGCAGCCAACAGCGCCTCGTCGTCTTCGTCACGCAGGTTGGTCACTACAATCACCAATGCCCGACGTTTTTGCCGCGCCAGCAATTGGCTGGCCGCGGCCTGGTAGTCGGCGGTTCGTCGAGTTGTGTCCAGGTCGTACACAGTGTTGAGCAACACATTCAACTGGCTGCTGCCCTTGACAGGCGCCAGGTAGCGCGGTTGCTCACCAGCGAAGGTGCACAACCCCACCGCATCACCCTGGCGCAATGCCACATAGCTGAGCAGCAGGCAGGCGTTGAGCGCGTGGTCGAAATGAGACAATTCATCATCCTGGCTGCGCATGCGTCGGCCGCAATCGAGCATGAACACGATCTGCTGGTCGCGCTCGTCCTGGTACTCCCGGGCGATAGGCGTGCGTTGCCGTGCAGTGGCTTTCCAGTCGATCTGCCGCAGGCTGTCGCCGTCGCGAAATTCACGCAACTGATGAAACTCCAGCCCCAAGCCTCGTCGCTGACGTTGGCGAACCCCCAGTTGGCTCAGCCAGTTATCCACACCCAGCAACTGAGCCCCGTACAGACGAGCGAAGTCCGGATAGACGCGGGTGGCATCTCGCGGTTCGACAAAACGCCTTGCCGACCACAGTCCCAACGGGCTGGGCAGGTGAATTTCGCAGCGGCTGAAATCGAAATGCCCGCGGCGCAATGGGCGCAGGCGATACCCCAGCTCACTGCGCGCCCCGGGGCGCAGCTCGACGGTCTGAGGCATATTGTCCGCGCTCAGGCCATCGGGAACGTGATCGAATACCTGCACCGTCAACGGTTGTGGAAAATCGTGCTCCAGGGTGAGGCGTACTTCGCCCCAGCGTCCCAGCGCCAGGCTGCCGGGCATCTGCCGCTGCACGCGGGGCGTAGGGCGGCGGCGCAGGCGCAGGGCGTCCAGCAGCGCCAGCAGCATCAGTGCCAGGAGCAGGCCCCAGGCCACTGACTGTACGGCGTCGGGCACCTTGAACCGCAACGCCGTGGCGGCGCCCAGCAGAATGCCGAGCCCCAGCAATACGCCCAGCCAAGTTAACAGCAGACGGGTCGGTTTCATGGGCGATTCATTGCCGCGGAGCCGAGATCTGGTCGAGCATCTGCTTGAGTACCTGGTCGACCTCCAGCCCATCGATGTCCAGCTCTGGGGCGATTCGTACACGGTGGCGAAGGACCGCCAGGGCACACCCCTTGATGTCATCCGGGGTGACGAACGCACCTGCGCGCAACAAGGCGCGGGCGCGGGCGCCCCGTACCAGTGCGATGGACGCGCGTGGGCCGGCACCGATGGCCAATCCTGGCCAGCTGCGAGTGGCACGCGCCAGGCGCACGGCGTAGTCGAGCACTTGCTCGTCCAGGGGCAGTTCGCTGGCGATCTGTTGCAGTTGCAGCACATCCTCGGCCTGCAGCACGGTGCGCAGTGGTTGCACATCCAGCATGTCGGCGCGTGACGAGCGAGTGACTTCGCGCACCATTTCCAGTTCCTGCCGGGCGTCGGGGTAGTCCATGCGCACCTTGAGCATGAAGCGGTCCAGTTCGGCTTCCGGCAGCGGGTAGGTGCCTTCCTGTTCGATAGGGTTCTGGGTGGCCAGTACCATGAACGGCTGGCCGATGGGCAGCGCTTCGCCTTCAAGTGTCACTTGTCGCTCCTGCATGGCTTCGAGCAGGGCCGCCTGGGTCTTGGCCGGGGCGCGGTTGATTTCGTCAGCCAGTAACAGATGGGTGAAGACCGGGCCCTTGCGCAGCTTGAACTGTTCGGTATGCAGGTCATACACGGCGTGACCGGTGACGTCGCTGGGCATCAGATCCGGGGTGAACTGGATGCGTGCGAAATCGCCGTCGAAGCAGCGCGCCAATGCCCGCACCAGCAAGGTCTTGCCCAGGCCGGGCACGCCTTCGAGCAAGACGTGGCCACCGGCGATCAGGGCGGTGAGGACATCATCAATGACCTGATCCTGCCCAATGACGGCCTTGCGCAGTTCAGCGCGCAAGGCTTGGGCCTGCTGGCTGGCGCGTTGCAGGGTTTCGCCGGTCAGGGCAGTGGCGCTTTGAAATTCGCTCATAGTGCATTCCTGAGGGTTTGCAGGCATGCCACCTGCCGGCTGAAGTCGGCGCTGGATAGCCGTTTCTGCGGGAGTGGGCCGAGGGCCTGGCTGATGACGTGAGAGGGTTGATGCGTCAGATGCTCGAGCACCTGCCATTGTTCTGCTGTGTCGAGGTGTTCGAAGCCGGGATGGCGACGCCTGGCGGCGCGCAGGATATCGCGCTGCAGCGCGTGCAGCAGCGTGCCCTGGCCGCTGTGGCGCAGCAGGAAGTCGGCGCTGGCTTTCAAGTGTTCCTGCAGTTGCCGTCGAGCCTTGGGCGCAGGTGCCTGGATCGGGCCCTGGCGCATGCCGGCGTGCCATAGTGCCAGCGCGATCAGGGCGATAAGCGCGACTATCGCCTGGGGAAAATAGCGCAACAGCAGGCTGAACAGATCATCCACGTCACTGCTGAACAACAGCGTCACGCCGGTACCCTGGGTCAGGTACCACAGCAGCCAGGCATTGTCGTGCTTGCCGATATCGCGGTTCTTCCACAGCTCGCTGTCGGTTATCACCGTCACTCGGCCTTGCCCGAGGTTGAGTTGCATCAGGTGACTTGACCTGGCGCTGTTGGCCGAGAATTGCGCCAGGTGCTGCGGGTCGGTGAGGTTGAAGTCGGTGTCGAAGCTGAAATAGGCCGGAGCGGTTTCATTGTCGACATACAGCCTGGTCAGGTCCGGTGTTTTCTTCTTGCGGGCGGGCGCGGGCTCTGCGGATTCGTCGCTCAACGCTTGGTGGATTGCCAGGCGGTCGAGTAACAGGTCGCCACTTTTACCGGCCTCTTCATCCCATAGCGCCTCCGCCACCACCAGCAGATGGCCGCCGGACTTGGCCCAGTCCAGCAGTTGCGCCACCTGGCGTGGCGACATGTTGCTACGTTCATTGAACAGCAGCAGGCTAGTGCCCTGGGGTGGCAACGTGGCCACGCGGTCGAGGCTGAAGGCGTGCTCCACCGCCAGGCCTTGCAGGCGCAGAAACTGCTCGGCCGCCAGATAAGGGTTGGCCTGGGCCTCGGGGGAGGGCCCATGGTCTACCACTTCTTCGTAAGGGATTGCTTTGCTCCAGACGAAGAATCCACACGCTGTGAGCAAAGACACCAGTAATAGCCCAGCCCATGCCAAGGGTCGGTTCATGGGGCGCTCCCTGAGCTGAACAGGGCACGCCAGTCGCCACATAATTTCTGCTGGGCCGAGGCTGGCGGAAGGGTGTGGCCGTAGGCAAGGTTTTGCCAATGCCGGGTCAGTTCATCACTGAAGGCCAGCAGTTGCGGTTGCGCCAGTTGATGAACGCGTTCAAGAACCTGACCTTCGGTATCGGCGCTTTTAAGCGGCAGATTGAAGTCATGCAGCAACCGGCTCAGCAGCCCTCGGTACAGCAGGCCAAGAGCTTCCCGGGGCTGGGTGGCCCAGAGCTGTTCGGCGGTGCTGGCAATATCTGCCGGCAAGGTCTGCGTGCCCAATTCCAGCCCGAACAATTGCGTGGGCGCCGGTTGGATGGCCTTGGGGCGAGCGGGGGGACGCCGGCTGACAAAGGTGCGCAGCCAGTCCCGATAGCGCCATGCAAGCAGGGCCAGCCCGCCGATCAAAAGCCCCCATAACAGGACTTCCAGGCCTTGGGCGATGTGCCTGAAGGTATTGCTGTTGAGGTTGTCCAACAGCGCCTGCAGCCACGCCGGCAGCTTGCTGTCGCCGCGAGCCTTGCTCTTTACAGCGGGTTTTTCCTCGCCGAATCGATAACGGGTAACGGTCTCCGGGTTTTTGAACGGAGGCTTGTCCAGCAGCGCTTTGATCGATTGGCTTGCGCCCTGCGTACTCAGCGGCTTGGGCTGATCGGCCATGGCGGGCCGATTGACGGGCAGCACAGTCAGCCCCACAACCAGTATCAACAGCGTCGCCACCGTACTCAGGCGTTGGCGCAGGCGGCGGAATACCAGTTCCAGGTCCCAGGCCTCCAGCACGGTACGACGATTGAGGTAAAGGCTGAAACCACAGGCCACGTAGATGGGCTCCCAGAACACCAGGATCAGGGCATAAAACGCATTGCTCAGGTGCTCCAGCCACAGCCCTTCGGACTGGCTCGCCAGTACCAGGCGCTGCCAGTCCCACCCTTGCTCGACGTTCTGCGGAATAAAGAGATAGAACAGCGCCATGCAACCGAACCACAGCCCGATTTCCAGGTGTACTCCGACGGTCGTCAACCAGCGTGCGGCGCCCGCGTCGCGTTGTTGCAGCACGCCCAGGCGCTTTTGCCGCGCCTGCCCATCCAGGCCTTCCAACTGGCTCACCGGCATGACGAAGCTGCGGCTGAGGCTGAGCCGGCGCCAGGTCAGGCTTGCCAGCAGTTGACCCTTGAGCAGGCGCGGCCACTGGCGTACGGCTTGCTTGAGGCTGGGCACCTCCCCGAACAGTGCCTTGGACAAGATATACAAAGGCAATCGATCAAAGGCAGGCTTTAACCACCAGAACACGCATACGGCAACGGACGGATACTTCCACAGCGCGGCACTGAGCAGGATGAACACCGGCAGCGTGACCAGTGCCCAACTGAGGGTCAGCAGTCGGCGGTGTTCCCTGGCCATGAGTACGCCAAGGTCCATGGCTTCCCAGGCCGTACGGGGGCGGATTGCCACGCTGGCATCACTCAGGCGCATGGGGTGTCCTTCCGGCAAACGTCAGGTATGCCGCCACCAGCAGCCAGAGTACTGCGCCCACCAGGTATTTGACCCATGCAGCGATGACCGTGGTGGAAGACCAGTAGGCTTCGATAAACGCTGCGATCAGCAGGAAAACCATCACACCGCACAAAAGTTGCACACTTTTATGCGCCGCACGCCTCAGGGACTCGCCACGCGTCAACTGCCCCGGGGAGATCAACGCCCAGCCCAGTTGCAAGCCGGCGGCACCGGCAAGGGCAATGGCTGTCAGCTCGAACGCTCCGTGGCCGATGACGAATGACCAGAAAGTTTGCCCGTAGCCGATTTCGGTCAGGTGCCCGGATACCGCACCGATGATCAACCCGTTGAAAATCAGGAAGAACACGCTGCCCAGGCCGAACAGCAAACCGGCGGCGAATGTCTGGAAGGCGATGCCGATGTTATGCATCACGTAATAGCCGAACATCATCCAGTCTTCACTCGATGCGCGTTCGGCGGCGCGTCCCAGGCGGCTGGCGTCGGGGTCGTACATGGCCTGCATCTCGGCCACCTGCTGGGGGCTTACGATGCTGTAGATCAGTTCGGGAAAAAGGTAGACCAGCAACGCAATGCCCAACAGGCTGCCGAAGAACAGCAGGCTGGCGACCGCTGCGAACCGCCATTGCTCCCGCACCAGGCGTGGAAAACCGGCCAGGATGAAACCCAATACGTTCGCCGCCAGTTGGCTGCGATGGCGATAAAGTTGCTGGTGGCCGCGCAGGGCCAGTTGTTGCAATGGGTCTACCAGGTAACTGCTGTAGCCGCGTTCCTGTGCCAGCGCCAGATGCTGGCAAAGACGCCGGTATTGATGGGGGAAGTCAGCAACATCATCGGCCTTGGCCGTGCCTTGTTCCAGCTGCCTGAGCTGTTCGGCGAAGGCTTGCCATTCGGGCTGGTGACGGCTTTCGAACTGGCTCTGCTTCATGTTGGCCCCAGCAGGCCGCGGGCCAGACCGTTGAGTTGTTGAGCCGCGCGGGCAGGGGAGACTTGCAAGGGAGCCGCCAGGATTGCCGCCAGTTCATGCACGCGCTCCGTGGACAATTCGCCCTGGCGTTCCGCGAAACCCAGGATGGCGCGCTGTTCGCTCAGGTCCAGTGCAAAAGGCAAGCGCAGGGCCGCCGCCTGAGGAACCTGGGGGCGTGCGAGGGGGCGTTCGCGGTAGACCACGAGCGTACCGGCGGCAAGGTCGCCCAGGCGTTTGAAATGGGGATGCTGCAGGCAACTGATGGCACCGAGAAAGTAGCCGAAAGGGAGCATATCGACAAAGCGCAGCAGGTTGCGGATCAGTGAGGACGACCAGCCGATCGGCGTGCCGTCGTCCTGCACCACGCGCAACCCCATGACCTGTTTGCCCGGTGAGCAGCCTTGGTTGAGTACTTCGAACAACACCATGTACCACCAACTGACCAGGAACAGCAGCAGCGCGCCAAGGCCTAGACCAACGTTGCCCAGCAGCGCCAGCGGTGCCATGAGCACGCCCATGATGATGGCGCGGGCCAACAGGTCGAACGCGAAGGCCAGTACCCGTGGCACCAGGCCAGCGGGACGCAGCGGCAGGTCAATGCCCTCAGGAGTTTCGATCTGATAGCGGGTATCCAATGGGGCTGATGGCATCGCGATCCTTGGCAGTGCGGAACGGCTGGAAGACACGGATGCTAGCAGTGTCGGCGCTGGAAGCAACCATTGAAGATTTTGCTGGATATTTGTACAGGTGATTTGGCGCTGGCCCCGGATGCCGTTCCGCGCCTAGACTTTGCCGATCTTCAGCACAGGAACAGCTCGTGACCTCCATTTTCTGGTACGACTATGAAACGACCGGCATCAACCCGCGCAGCGATCGCCCTCTTCAGGTAGCTGGCATTCGTACCGATCTCGAACTCAACGAAATCGGCACCCCGGTCAACCTCTACTGCCAGCCTGCCGACGATATCCTGCCTCACCCCGCCGCCTGTGCGATTACCGGCATCACCCCGGCGACCCTGGCCGAAAAAGGCCTGGCCGAAGCCGATTTCATGACGCGCGTGCATGCCGAGCTGGCGGCCCCTGGCACGTGCGGCGCCGGCTACAACACGCTGCGATTCGATGACGAAATGACGCGTTACAGTTTGTATCGCAA
This sequence comes from Pseudomonas sp. lyk4-R2A-8, assembly GCF_030209095.1. Classification (NCBI taxonomy): domain Bacteria; kingdom Pseudomonadati; phylum Pseudomonadota; class Gammaproteobacteria; order Pseudomonadales; family Pseudomonadaceae; genus Pseudomonas; species Pseudomonas sp. lyk4-R2A-8. The sequence goes on along the minus strand of NZ_JARVSS010000015.1, from coordinate 155,409 downwards.
TTTTTTTGACCCGTACGCCCGAGAGTGGCAAGGCGGCAACAGCCGTTGGGACCTGATTGATGTGGTACGCACCGCTTACGCGCTGCGCCCGCAGGGTATCCAGTGGCCGCAGCAGGACGGGCGCGTCACGCTCAAGCTGGAACGCCTGACAGCGGCCAATGGTATCGACCATGGCCAGGCCCACGATGCATTGTCCGATGTGCGCGCGACGATTGCCCTGGCCCGGTTGGTTCGCGAGAAACAGCCCAAGCTCTACGAGTGGCTGTTTCAACTGCGCAGCAAACAGCGGGTAATGGACCAGGTGCGCCTGCTGCAACCCATGGTGCATATCTCCGGGCGTTTTTCCGCCGAACGCCATTACCTGGGCGTTGTACTGCCGCTGGCCTGGCACCCGCGCAACCGCAATGCGCTGATTGTCTGCGACCTTGGGCTGGACCCGCAGGGCTTGCTTGACACAGATGCCGAGACCTTGCGCCGGCGCCTCTATACACGCCGCGATGACTTGGCTGACGGGGAGCTGGCGGTGCCGCTCAAGCTGGTGCATATCAACCGCTGCCCGGTGGTTGCGCCCTTGAACGTGCTGAGGCCCGAAGACCGTGAGCGCCTGCATTTGGACATGGCGCTGTTGCAGGCGCGGGCGCTGCGGCTAACTGACGCACAGCAAGTGTGGCGCGATAAGTTGGCCATCATTTATGCCGAGGAAGATTTTGCAGCGAGTGCGGACCCCGAACAGCAGCTCTATGACGGCTTTATCGGCGACCGTGATAGACGCTTGTGCGAACAAGTCCGCCTGGCGGAACCTGCGCAATTAGCACGTCAGCAATGGCCTTTTGATGATGAACGTTTACCTGAACTATTGTTTCGCTACCGTGCACGTAACTTCCCCGATACGTTGAACAGCGAGGAGCTACAACGCTGGAAACTTTTCTGTCAGCAACGTTTGTCGGACCCTGAATGGGGTGCACCGAATACCTTTGAATCATTTAAGCAGGCCCGGCAGGAATTAACGCTTAGTGCGACACCGTTTCAGCTGCAGGTACTGGCACACTGGCAGGACTATGTTGACGCTTTAGCGACGCGTATGACCCTGTAATCGAATATTCAGAATAGAGCGAGCAATAAAAAACGCCAGCAAGCTGGCGTTTTTAATGTGTCGCGTATCAGGCGCGGGCCTGGTCAAGCTCAGCCCAGCAAGGTCGACCAGCTTTCAACCACATCGCCGCCCCACTTGGCTTTCCACTCTTTCAGGGTTTTGTGATTGCCACCTTTGGTTTCAATCACTTCGCCGTTGTGCGGGTTCTTGTACTGCTTGACCTTGCGAGCACGCTTGGTGCCGGTAGTTTTCACAGCGCCGCGAGGTGCTTTAACTTTCGACTCTGGATCCAGCAGCGCGATGATGTCACGCAGGGACTTGGAGTACTCACCCATCAGGGTGCGCAATTTGCCTTCGAATTCCAGCTCGGTTTTCAGCTTGTCGTCTTGCGACAGATTCTTCAAACGGGCTTGCAGCTCTTTGATAGCTTCTTCGGTGGCACGGTATTCGTTGATCAGGGACATGTGGACTACCTTATGTAGAGCGCTGATTGACAGGGATAGTGGCCCAATAATAGTCAGGCGGTTTGCCCAAGTAAACATTTAAGAATGCAATTATGTGAATTACGTTGAATGTTTTTAGAAAAGCGCTGCAAACGAGTTAATTACAATGACGTAGCGCGAAACATCATCTGCGTGAATTTTATCGAGACGCCTGCGATAAAAACCGCTGATTGATATAAGCAGGTAAAACCTTAGGCTCCTAGGGGGCAAGGCCGGGGCCGGCGAGCGGAATAAGCGTTAACGAATACTGCAGTTTTGCTGCGCAATCGCTAGAATGGCGGCCTTTGCGAAGTTCTGGAGTTCCCCCCTAATGCGCACTTTTCGGCTGGTGATTGCTTGCCCGGACCGGGTCGGCATCGTTGCCAAAGTCAGTAACTTTCTGGCCTCCCACAATGGTTGGATCACCGAGGCGAGCCATCACTCGGACAACCTCAGCGGTTGGTTCTTCATGCGTCACGAAATCCGTGCCGATACGCTGCCCTTTGGTCTTGAGGCGTTCCGCGAGGCGTTTGCGCCGATCGCTGAAGAGTTCTCCATGACCTGGCAGATCACCGATACCGAGCAGAAAAAACGCGTGGTATTGATGGCCAGCCGCGAGTCCCACTGCCTGGCGGACCTGCTGCACCGCTGGCACAGCGATGAACTGGACTGCGAAATTGCCTGTGTGATTTCCAACCATGACGACCTGCGCAGCATGGTCGAGTGGCATGGCATTCCTTACTATCATGTGCCGGTCAATCCGCAGGACAAGGAGCCGGCATTCGCCGAGGTGTCGCGCCTGGTCAAGCACCATGAGGCCGACGTGGTCGTCCTGGCGCGCTACATGCAGATCCTGCCACCGGAGCTGTGCCGCGAGTACGCCGGCAAAGTCATTAATATTCACCACAGCTTCCTGCCGTCGTTCGTCGGTGCCAAGCCTTACCACCAGGCTTCCCTGCGTGGCGTGAAGCTGATCGGCGCGACGTGTCACTACGTCACCGAGGAATTGGACGCCGGTCCGATCATCGAGCAGGACGTGGTTCGCGTCAGCCATAGCGACAGCATTGAAGACATGGTGCGTTTCGGCCGTGATGTGGAAAAGATGGTGCTGGCGCGTGGCCTGCGTTACCACCTGGAAGACCGCGTCCTGGTGCACGGCAACAAAACGGTTGTGTTCTGATCCAAGCCCGAGGGCCCGTGGTGGTAATCGCCATGGGCCCTTTCTCACCTGTCTGCCATGGAGCATCGAGCATGAGCGACCCACTGGAAAAAGCCACGTCCAAGGCGCCCGCTACTGTGGGCGAGGGGTGTCTGAGTCGCTATGACCCGGATGCGCTGGACGCCGAGGATGGTACTGACTTTCCGGGCGCGGCCCGGTTGTGGGAACAGTTGCAGGCACCGGACGCGCCGCCGGCGCCTTCTGAAAAAGACGCTTGAGCAGCGGCTTGCCGACCATGAGCAAAAACACCGGCCCACCGGCCACCAGATAGAAGTAATAGGTCACCGCGCGCCAGATCAGAATCGCCGCTGCAGCGGTAGATTTGCCCACCATTGGCGCCAGCAATGCCGCTGACGTCAGTTCCGCGGCGCCCGCCCCGCCCGGCAACAGGCTGAATTGCCCCGCCGTGAGCGAGAGCATCTGGATCAAAAAACTCCAGGCCCAACGCACATCCCCACCCAACCCGCGCAATGCCAGGTAGAGCACGCTGTAGCGTAGGAGCCAATGCAGACTTGTCAGCGCAAACACGCCGATCAGAGTCAGCCAGGGCAATTTCAGCGTGTCGGAAAATGCCGCGATAAAATGCAGCAATCGGCGCGCCCAACGTCGGCGAGTGCTGGCACTGACGCGCAGGTACTTGAGCAATCGTCCCGTCAGGCGTATCACCCGGCGGTGCGAACGCACCAGCAACAGGCCGCTGCATAACCCGCCCAGCATCGTCGCCGCGCTCAACCCCAACAGCCATTCCAGGCGCGGATTGAGCGTGTGAAACACAGCCCACACGGCGATCCCCGTCAGGGCGCACAGAAAGAACAACAGGTCACTCAACTGATCCATGGCAAATACCGCACTGCCATGAGCCGGACGTATACCGTTGCGTGCCAGCAGGGCCATCAGGGTAAGCGGGCCGCCGCTGCCGGCAGGCGTGGCGCACAGCGCAAACTCGGTGGACATCACCACGCTGAGACTGCCCAGACGACTGAGCCGGCTCCTGTGCTCGCCCAGCAACAGGCGCAGACGCAGGCTGTTGATGATCCAGCATGCAATGATCATGGCAAGCATCAGCCACAAGAGCAGGGGTGGGAATTGCAGCAGGCGTGTGGCGGTCTCGCTGCCGCCGAGCCATACCGGAATCGCCAGGGCGACCAGCAATGCCAGCAGCATCCAGAGCAGGCGGCTCATGCCTGCGACGCCAGCCAGGCCATTTTAGTCATTGGCGTACGGCCGGCCTCCAACAGGCGCCGCAGGGTTTGCAGCCAATAGTGGCGGGAGAATTCATGGCGCATATCCACCGGGTGCAGCCCCAGGCGAATGACCGGGGCGGTTCGCCACTGCCGTTCGCGCCGATCGCTGAGGACTTTGGACACGCCGCGACGCCAGGGGCTGCGGGCGCTCCAGACCAGGCCCGGGGCATCCACAGCGGTGAAGTCGGGAAGCCGGTAAAGATGCTGCGGGTCGCTGGTGTAGGAGAGCGGCAGTTGGCGCAAGGCATCCCGGGTGCCTTGGCTCATCAGCCAGGCCGGGGCGACAAAACCGTGCAACGGCCAGTCATTGCGCCGGAATACCTCGACACCCTGGTGCAAGCGTTGCAGTGCCTGGTCCTGGGACAGTTGGTAGAACTCGCCCTCATGGGTGTAGAGGCGGCGCATAAACCAATCTTTGGGCGTGCGCGGCGCGGGTTGGTCATCGCTGTGGTAGTAGCCGTGCAGTACCAGTTCATCGCCACATGTCACGCGGATGTCGAGCAAACGACGAAACTCAGCGTGATCGCCGAGAGCGCCGCCATGATGGAAGTCCGGCACTACCAGCCATGTGATGGGGACGCCGCCCAAGGCGTCCACCGCTTCGACAAAAGGGCGGTAGTCGACCCAGGTTTGTGGGGCCACATCGTGCAATACCAGCACTACCGAGCGCTCAGCCATGGGCAAGCATCGGGCTGTGGGTGCCGAGCACCGCGTGGTAATGCCCGAGCAGGCTGTCGACCACTGTGTCCCAGGCGTAATGCTGTTCAACATGGCGCCGGGCCTGTGCGCCAAGGCGAACAGGGTTACGGTCGAACAACGTACGCACCGCTTCGGCCATCGCCCTCGGATCGTTGGGCGTGCACAGCTGGCCGCATTGCTCGTGCACTATTTCCGTGAAGGCACCGGCGGCCACGGCAACGACCGGTATGGCGCAGGCCATGGCTTCAAGGATGACCAGCCCGAAGGTCTCCTGGTCGCCGCCATGCAGCAGGGCATCGGCACTGGCCATCAGGCGCGCCACCTGCGCGGCGGGCTGGAAACCATCGACCACGGTGACGTTGTCCGGCACGTTGGCGGGCATGCCGGAGCCCACCAGCAGCAGGTGATAGCGCTCGCCGAGGCGCTTCATGCATTTAAGCAGCACCGGCAGGTTTTTTTCCTTGGAGCCGCGGCCGGCGAAGATCAGCAGCCGCGTGTCTTGGTCGATCCCCAGTTCAGCGCGAAGCCCCGGGTCGCGTGCATCCGGGTTGAACGTGTGCAAATCCACGCCCAGCGGCTGGACGAAGACGTTCTTTACCCCAAGCCCGGTAAGCTTATCGGCCATCACCTGGCTGGGTGCCAGGACCCGATCAAAATTCCCATAGAGTTTGCTGACATAGGCTTCAACGTTCGGCGTAAACCACGGGCCCATGCGGTTGCTCACCAACAGCGGTAGGTCGGAATGATAAAAGCCGATGACGGGCACATCCAGCGAGCGCCTGGCATCCAGCGCGGCCCAGGCGGTCAGGTAAGGGTCACCTACCTCGATCAGATCAGGCTGTAAATCGTGCAGGACATTTCGCCATGGTGCCAGCCGCAGTGGGAACCGATAACCCTTGCCAAAGGGCAGGGCGGGTGCAGGCACCTTGTACACCCCGTCCTGCTCGCTCAAGTGCGCGCCGGGAATCAACAGGCTGTGGCGAATGCCGGGCTTGAGCGCCAGGCGCCGGTGTTTCGCATCCAGGTAAGTGCGTACGCCGCCACTGGCCGGGGCGTAGAACATGGTTATGTCAGCGATATGCACGATGAACATTCCTCCTTCCAAGCTCTCCTTTACGTGGACCTTAGGCAAGGATAGATGTTCGGTCGGGATGCGAGTGCGCTGTGCGAGTGGAGGGGCGCGGGCCGGCCCGCCCCCCTACGCGCTGTGTTCTGTCAGATGCGGAAGCTGCCCACCAGTTGCTTCAGGCGTGCGGCCTGTTGCTCCAGGTCGGCGCAGGCGCGCAGTGTCGACTGCAGGTTCTCTACGCCTTCCTGGTTGAGGGTGTTGATCTCGGTGATGTCCATGTTGATCGACTCCACCACCGAGGTCTGTTCCTCGGTAGCGGTGGCGACCGATTGGTTCATGCCGTCGATCTCGCCGATACGCTGGGTCACGCTGTTGAGGCGCTCGCCGGCCAGGTTGGCGATTTCCACGCTGTCATGGCTGTGGCGCTGGCTCTCGCTCATGGTGCTTACCGAGTCGCGCGCGCCAACCTGCAGTTCTTCGATCATGGTCTGCACCTGCTGCGCCGACTCCTGGGTGCGGTGGGCCAGGTTGCGCACTTCGTCGGCCACCACTGCAAACCCGCGCCCGGCCTCGCCGGCACGGGCCGCTTCGATAGCCGCGTTGAGCGCCAGCAGGTTGGTCTGCTGGGAAATACTGGTGATCACTTCCAGAATCTGGCCAATATTCACGGTTTTGCTGTTAAGTGCTTCGATATTGCTGCTCGATGCGCTGATCATCTTGGAAAGATCGGTCATGGCCTTGATATTGCGTTCCACCACCTGCTGCCCGTCCTCGGCCAACTGTCGCGCGTCGCTGGCTTGATTGGATGCCTGCGCCGCGTTACGGGCGATTTCCTGTGCCGCGGCGCCCAGTTGATTGATCGCGGCGGCCACGCTGTTGGTGCGATTGGCTTGTTCGTCGGAATTGACCATCGACGAGTTGGAGGCGCTGACAACCCGCAGCGCCACTTCATTGACGTGTTCGGTCGCCGAGGACACTTCGCGAATGGATGTGTGAATCCGCTCCACGAAGCGGTTGAAGGCGTTACCGAGGGTGCCGAACTCATCGTGGTTTTGAATGGTCAGGCGGCGCGTCAGGTCGCCCTCGCCGTCGGCGATGTCCTGCATCGCACGGGTCATCAGGTGCAGCGGTTGCAGCAGCACGCGGATCAGCATGCCCAGCAGGGCGATAATGATGACCACCGCAATGATCGTGGCGATTACCGCAGAGGTGCGGAATTCGCTGAGCATGGCGAAAGATTTGTCTTTATCTACCGAAATACCCAAGTACCAATTCACCGACGGCAAGCCTTTGATAGGGGTGAAGGTGACGATATTGTCTTTGCCGTTGGCTTGAACTTCGCTGAAATCGCCGCTGATCTTCGGTGTGTTTTTCGGATACACATCGGCCAGGGTCTTCATTACCAGGGTTTTGTCCGGGTGCACCAACACCTTACCGTCGGCGCTGACCAGGAAGGCATAGCCCATGCCGCCGAAGTCCAGCGCGCCGATGGTATCCACCAGGGTTTGCAGGCTCAGGTCGCCGCCAACCACGCCGATGCTTTGGCTGCCCTTGCTGCTGGGGGTGGCGATGGAAATGATCAATTGCCCGGTGGCCGCGTCGATATAAGGCTCGGTCAGGGTTGAACCGTTGCTGCTTTGCGCGCCCTTGTACCAGGGGCGCACACGCGGGTCGAAGCCCTCCGGCATCTTGGTGTCGGGGCGGATGGTGAACGCGCCCTGGCTGTCGCCCACGTAGGTGGCCATGAAGGATGACGTCAGCGCTTTTTGTTCCAGCAGGCTGGCTACCACAGTCGGTTGCGGATTGATCGCGATGTTCTGGGCGGCGTTTTCTACCAGGGCAATCCGGCCGGACAGCCAGGTTTGAATATTGCCGGCGGTGACATCGCCCATTTCATGCAGGTAGTTATTCAGATCGTCGCGAATGGCGTTGCGCTGCAAATAGTCGTTATACAGCGTGAATAACGCAAAGGCGGCGATGACGATAAGGGAGGCTGCAAGCAGGATTTTGTGGCTGAAACGCAGATTTTTATTCATGGCTTGTAGGGTCCGCTAAGGTCTTAATATCCAAAGCGCGTCCTTGTAGGATGCGCGAAATGACAGTGCGAAAAAAGGTGTGCTATTTGTAGTCGCAGTTCCGTGGTCCCTGTGGGAACTATCTGACCTATTTTTCGACTTTATGGGTCTCACTCTGTCTGTATCGACCTTGGCGCATTAAAGATTAACCATGGGTGACGAAATGCCTGATTCCACGCAACTCCTTATCGGCGCAGACCTTGCCGGCGAGCCTATCGCCCAGGCCATGCGCCTGGCCAATCGTCACGGGCTGATTGCCGGCGCTACCGGCACGGGCAAGACCGTCACGCTGCAACGTCTGGCCGAGGCATTCAGTGATGCTGGCGTGGCGGTGTTCGCCGCGGACATCAAGGGCGACCTGTGCGGCCTGGGCGCGGCGGCCACCCCTCAAGGCAAAGTGGCCGAGCGTATCGCCGGCATGCCCTTCCTTAATTACACCGCCAAGGCTTATCCGGTAACGCTGTGGGATATTCACGGCCAGTCCGGTCATCCGTTGCGCACCACCATCAGCGAGATGGGCCCATTGTTGCTCGGCAGCCTGCTGGAACTGACCGACAGCCAGCAATCGGCGCTGTACGCCGCCTTCAAAGTGGCGGACCGCGAAGGCTTGCTGCTGCTGGATCTGAAGGACCTCAAGGCATTGCTCAACCACCTGCACTATCACCCGCAGTTGTTGGGCGAGGATGCCGCACTGCTGACCACCGGCTCCAGTCAGGCCTTGCTCAGGCGTCTGGCGGTGCTCGAACAGCAGGGCGCCGAAGCGTTATTCGGCGAACCGGCGTTACAGCTTGAGGATATCCTGCAGCCCAACGCGGACGGGCGCGGACGCATCCATCTGCTGGACGCCAGCCGCCTGGTGCATGAGGCGCCAAAGGTCTATGCAACGTTCCTGTTATGGCTGCTGGCCGAATTGTTCGAGCAACTGCCGGAGCGCGGCGATGCGGAAAAACCGCTGCTGGCGTTGTTTTTTGATGAGGCGCATTTGTTATTCGCCGATACGCCCAAGGCTTTGCAAGAGCGCCTGGAGCAGGTGGTGCGGTTGATTCGCTCCAAGGGTGTCGGGGTGTATTTCGTCACGCAATCTCCGGGCGATCTGCCCGACAACGTCCTGGCCCAGCTGGGCCTGCGCATTCAGCATGGCCTGCGGGCGTTCACCACCAAAGAGCAGAAGTCCCTGCGGGCCGTCGCGGAGGGGTTCCGGCCCAACCCGGCATTTGATGCCTTGTCGGTATTGACCGAACTGGGCACCGGTGAGGCGTTAGTAGGAACACTGCAGGAAAAAGGCACGCCGGAAGTCGTCCAACGCGTGTTGGTAGCACCGCCGCAATCGCGCATAGGGCCGCTCAGCCAGACGGAGCGCGCGGCATTGGTGGCGGCTTCGCCGCTGCAGGGGCGCTATGAAAAACCGATTGATCGGGAGTCGGCCTACGAAGTGCTGATGGCGCGCAAGGCCTTAGGCCCGACTGAAGAAACCGCGCCGACCGCCGAAGAGCCGAGCTTCACCGACCGGGCCGGGGCGTTTCTCGGGACGGCAGCGGGCAAGGCACTCAAATCAGCCATGCAGCAAGCGGCCAATCAGATGGGGCGGCAACTGGTGCGCGGGCTGCTTGGCTCATTGCTGGGGGGCAGCAAGCGCAAATAGGCGCTCAGGCTTTGGGCCGCGCGTGCGCGGCCAGCCGCTCGAGCGCCGTGCGCAACGCCGGATCGCGGATGCCGTCGGCCGTGGCTTGAATGGTTTCGGCGGCGTTCGTCGACAGGTCCAGCGTATGTCCGGCAGTGCCTGGGTGAACCGTTGGCGGCTGTACCTTGAACTGGATACGCGTGAGGTTGGCGAACTCATCGAACGCCATTAATTGGCGCAGCAGGCGTTTGTGCTGATAGCGCAGGCGGGTGGCCCAGTGGCCGTCGGTGACAATCAGCAGCAAGTTGCCTTCGCGCCACGAGGCTACATGGCAATGCTCGCGCGCCGCCGGTTGCAGCTGGCTTTCGAGCAGACGCTGCAAATGACCCAGGCGCTGCGCATGACCAAAGATCGCTCGCAACGGCTTGGCTTCGCGAAGCAACACGCCGGGCGCGCGGGCGGTAACAGGGCGAAATGCCATGATCGGACACCTTAAGTAACAGAGCCGCCATGTTAGCAGAAAGCGTCGGCCCGCCCTCAGGGCTTGCATCAACGGCAGTTTGCTTGTGAAATCAATTGTTAACTTCTGCCCTTCATGGGTTGAAGTTCGCGCAAAAGCCCTTATTTTAAACGAGCCCTCTCACCGCCCCATGCCTGCATCGGGGAACAACGCCACTTTCCTCACCCACGATTCCGGGTAGAATGCGCGTTCGCATGCGGCCGTGAGGGCTGCTCGGGCCACTGACGGTGCGCCCTCCATCCCTATGTGTGGAAGAACCTGCCGATATGTTTGCGCCTTTGTTAAAGAAACTTTTTGGAAGCAAGAATGAGCGCGAAGTCAAACGCATGCTCAAGACGGTGCAGCTGGTCAATGCCTTCGAAGAGCAGATGGTTGCCCTTTCGGACGAGCAATTGCGCGCCAAGACCCAAGAGTTCAAGGCCCGCATAGCCAAAGGTGAAACCCTCGACAAACTGCTGCCAGAAGCCTTTGCGGTAGCCCGTGAAGCCGGTAAGCGCGTCATGGGCATGCGCCACTTCGACGTGCAGTTGATCGGTGGCATGACCTTGCATGAAGGCATGATCGCTGAAATGCGTACCGGTGAAGGCAAGACCCTGGTAGCGACCCTGGGCGTTTATCTCAACGCGCTGTCCGGCAAGGGCGTGCACGTTGTGACGGTGAACGACTACCTGGCTCGCCGGGACGCCAACTGGATGCGCCCGCTGTATGAATTCCTCGGCCTGACCGTCGGCGTTGTGACCCCGTTCCAGCCGCCGGAAGAGAAACGCGCCGCCTACGCCGCCGACATCACCTACGGCACCAACAACGAATTCGGTTTCGACTACCTGCGCGACAACATGGCGTTCAGCATGGAAGAAAAATTCCAGCGTGAACTCAACTTTGCCGTGATCGACGAAGTCGACTCCATCCTCATCGACGAAGCCCGTACCCCGCTGATCATCTCCGGCCAGGCTGAAGACAGCTCGCGCCTGTACACCGAGATCAACAAGTTGATCCCGCGCCTGGAGCAGCACATCGAAGAAGTGGAAGGCGTGGTGACCAAAGAAGGTCACTTCACCATCGACGAGAAGACCCGCCAGGTCGAGCTCAACGAAGCCGGTCACCAGTTCGTCGAAGACATGCTGACCCAGATCGGCCTGCTGGCCGAAGGCGAGAGCCTGTACTCGGCGCATAACCTGGGCCTGCTGACCCACGTCTATGCCGGCCTGCGTGCCCACAAGCTGTTCCACCGCAACGTGGAGTACATCGTGCAGGACGGCCAGGTGGTACTGGTTGACGAACACACCGGCCGTACCATGCCGGGCCGTCGTCTGTCCGAAGGCCTGCACCAGGCGATCGAAGCCAAGGAAATGCTCGACATCCAGGCGGAAAGCCAGACGTTGGCGTCCACCACGTTCCAGAACTACTTCCGTCTGTACAACAAGCTGTCCGGCATGACCGGTACGGCGGACACCGAAGCGTTCGAATTCCACCAGATCTACGGTCTGTCGGTGGTGGTTATCCCGCCGAACAAACCACTGGCGCGTAAGGACTACAACGACCTGGTGTTCCTGACCGCCGAAGAGAAATACGCGGCGATCATCAACGACATCAAGGACGGCATGGCCAAGGGCCGCCCGATCCTGGTGGGTACCGCCACCATCGAGACTTCCGAGCATGTGTCCAACCTGCTCAACAAGGAAGGCATCGAGCACAAGGTACTCAACGCCAAGTTCCACGAAAAAGAAGCCGAGATCATCGCCCAGGCCGGTCGCCCAGGCGCGCTGACCATCGCCACCAACATGGCCGGTCGTGGTACCGACATCCTTCTGGGCGGCAACTGGGAAGTGGAAGTCGCGTCCCTGGACAACCCGACGCCTGAGCAGATCGCCCAGATCAAGGCTGACTGGCAGAAGCGTCACCAGGCGGTGCTGGAGTCCGGCGGCCTGCAGGTGATCGCGTCCGAACGTCATGAATCGCGCCGTATCGACAACCAGTTGCGTGGTCGCGCCGGTCGTCAGGGTGACGCCGGTTCCAGCCGCTTCTACCTGTCCCTGGAAGACAGCCTGATGCGCATCTTCGCCTCGGATCGGGTGAAGAACTTCATGAAAGCCTTGGGCATGCAGTCCGGTGAAGCGATCGAGCACCGCATGGTGACCAACGCCATCGAGAAGGCCCAGCGCAAGGTTGAAGGCCGCAACTTCGATATCCGTAAGCAACTGCTCGAGTTCGACGACGTCAACAACGAACAGCGTAAAGTGATCTATCACATGCGTAACACGTTGCTGGCCGCTGACAACATCGGTGAGACCATCGCCGACTTCCGTCAGGACGTGCTCAACGCCACCGTCAGCGCGCACATTCCGCCACAATCGCTGCCTGAGCAGTGGGATGTGGCCGGCCTGGAAGCCGCGCTGAAGAGCGATTTCGGCGTTGACCTGCCGGTCCAGCAGTGGCTCGACGAAGACGACCACCTGTACGAAGAAACCCTGCGCGAAAAACTGATGGCCGAACTGCTGGCCGCGTACAACGAGAAAGAAGAGCAGGCGAGTGCCGAAGCCCTGCGCACCTTCGAGAAGCAAATCGTACTGCGCGTGCTGGACGACCTGTGGAAAGACCACCTGTCGACCATGGACCACCTGCGTCACGGTATCCACCTGCGTGGCTACGCCCAGAAGAATCCGAAGCAGGAGTACAAGCGCGAGTCGTTCACGCTGTTCTCCGAGTTGCTGGATTCGATCAAGCGCGATTCGATCCGCGTGTTGTCCCACGTCCAGGTGCGTCGCGAAGACCCGATCGAGGAAGAAGCTCGCCTGCGCCAGGAGGCCGAAGCGCTGGCCGCACGCATGCAGTTCCAGCACGACGAAGCGCCGGGCCTGGATCAGCCGGAAGCACTGGGCGAAGAGGTCGATGTGGCCTTGGCGCAAACACCGGTTCGCAATGACCAGAAACTGGGCCGCAACGAGCTGTGCTATTGCGGTTCAGGCAAGAAATTCAAACACTGCCACGGCCAGATCGAATAAGATTTTCGCCTGACGCTGCAACACCCCGCGCCGCGACCGGCCTTTGCCGTCGCGGCGTTTTGCCATTAATTCCCACCGTCGATAGCGACGGCACAGACATCATCTCATTTTAAGGAGCGCATTCATGGCTGTTGGTCTTGGTCCTTTGCCCACATTGCACCCGGTTGCCGGTTTTGAACTCGGCATCGCTTCGGCCGGTATCAAGCGCCCAGGCCGCAAGGATGTGGTGGTGATGCGCTGTGCCGAAGGCTCGACCGTAGCGGGCGTATTCACCCTCAATGCCTTTTGCGCCGCGCCGGTGATCCTGGCCAAGCAACGCGTTGCCGGGCCGATTCGTTACCTGCTGACCAACACCGGCAATGCCAACGCCGGCACTGGCGAGCCGGGCCTGGTGGCTGCCGCGCGAACCTGCGCCAAACTGGCTCAGCTGGCCGGCGTGGACGCCAGCCAGGTGCTGCCGTACTCCACCGGTGTGATCGGCGAGCCACTGCCGGTGGACAAAATCGAAGGCGCCCTGCAGGCCGCGCTGGATGATCTGTCTGTGGATAACTGGGCCGCGGCCGCCACCGGCATCATGACCACCGATACCCTGCCCAAAGGCGCCAGCCGTCAGTTTGTGCACGACGGCGTGACCGTGACCGTGACCGGCATCAGCAAGGGCGCGGGCATGATCCGTCCGAACATGGCGACCATGCTGGGCTACATCGCCACCGACGCCAAGGTGTCGCGCAGCGTGCTGCAGAACCTGATGCTGGACGGCGCCAACAAGTCGTTCAACCGCATCACCATCGATGGCGACACTTCAACCAACGATTGCTGCATGCTGATCGCCACCGGTCAGGCTGACCTGCCGGAGATCACCGAGGCCAGCGGCGCTTATTTCGCCGCTCTCAAGCAAGCGGTGTTTGAGGTATGCATGGAGGTGGCCCAAGCCATCGTGCGTGACGGCGAAGGCGCTACCAAGTTCGTCACCGTGCAAGTCAACGGCGGCGCAAACCACCAGGAATGCCTGGATGTCGGCTACACCGTGGCCCATTCGCCGCTGATCAAGACCGCGCTGTTCGCCTCGGACCCGAACTGGGGCCGTATCCTGGCTGCTGTCGGGCGTGCCGGAGTACCGGACCTGGACGTGAGCAAGATCGATGTGTTCCTCGGTCAAGTGTGCATTGCCAGCCGTGGCGCCCGCGCCGAAAGCTACACCGAAGCCCAGGGCTCGGCGGTGATGCAGCAGGAAGAAATCACGATCCGCATCGAGCTGGGTCGCGGCGATTGCAGCGAAACCATCTGGACCACCGATTTGTCCCACGAGTACGTGAAGATCAATGCGGAATACCGCACCTGATAGCCGGAGGAAACGCACGGTGAAACGAGTGCATGTAGCAGCAGCGGTGATCCGCGGTGGCGATGGCAGGATCCTGCTGGCGCGCCGCGCCGACACCCAACACCAGGGCGGCCTCTGGGAGTTTCCCGGGGGCAAGGTGGAGGCCGATGAGTCGGTCGCTGCCGCGTTGTCCCGCGAGTTGCAGGAGGAGCTGGGCATCCAGGTCACCACGGCGCGACCGCTGATCAACGTGCGGCATGACTACCCGGATAAACAGGTGTTATTGGATGTCTGGGAGGTTTCGGCCTTCACCGGTGAGCCCCACGGCGCCGAAGGGCAACCGTTGCAATGGGTGGCGCCGCGGGATCTGTCCAACTATGAGTTCCCCGCGGCCAATGCGCCGATTGTGGCTGCCGCGCGCTTGCCGGCCGAGTACCTGATCACTCCAGGGGACCTGGACGCTGCGCCGCTGTTGCGCGGTCTTCAGAAAGCCATTGCGGGTGGGATCAAACTGGTGCAGTTGCGCGCGCCCAACGGTTACGACCCCAAATACCGCGACCTGGCGGTGGATGCGGTGGGGCTGTGCGCCGGCAAGGCACACTTGATGCTCAAAGGGCCGTTCGAGTGGCTCGGGGATTTTCCTTCCGCCGGTTGGCATATGACCTCGGCCCAACTGCGCAAGTACGCCAGCAAGGGCCGTCCGTTGCCGAAGGATCGCTGGTTGGCGGCTTCGTGCCACAGCGCCGAAGAACTGGCGTTGGCCGAATTGATGGACGTGGATTTTGTCACCCTGTCACCGGTGCAGCCCACGCAGACACATCCCGACGCGCAGCCGTTGGGTTGGGAGCAGGCGTCGGAGTTGATCCACGGGTTTAACAAGCCGGTATTTTTGCTGGGTGGGGTCGGGCCTGCGGAGCGGGAGCGAGCTTGGGAAACCGGTGCCCAGGGTGTGGCGGGTATCAGGGCGTTCTGGCCGCAGGTTTGAGGTTGCTCTGGCGGGCCTTATCGGGGGCAAGCCCCCTCCCACATTGGAATGTATTCACAGATCAAAGGTGGGAGGGGGCTTGCCCCCGATTGGGCCCTCCAAGTCACCGAGTCATGATCAGTGGGGCTTCGCCGCAGCCTGCCACAAAACCTCCGCGACACCCTGGCGCCTGGCGATCACCCGCGCCGCCACAAACAGCAAATCCGATAGACGATTGATATACGCCAACCCCACACCTTCCAGCGGCTCGACAGCATTCAGGTGCTGACAGCGTCGCTCGGCACTGCGCGCCAGGCTGCGGCACACATGGGCCTGGGCAATCAGCGCAGAGCCGCCCGGCAGGATGAAATTCTCCAGCGGCCCGACTTCCTCGTTCCAGCGATCGATGGCCGCTTCCAGGCGATCCACTTCCGCCGCATTCAGCGCCTTGTACACCGGCATCGCCAACTCGCCACCCAGGTCGAACAGTCGGTGCTGGCACGGCGCGAGCACTTCGATCACATCATTGAGCGCCGGGTGCTGCCCACTCTGTTCTTCAAGGCCAGCCAGCAGTAAGCCAAGTTGACTGTTCAGCGCGTCGACCTCGCCAATGGCTTCCACGCGAGGGTGGTCCTTGGGCACGCGGCGGCCGTCGCCCAGGCCGGTTTCGCCTGTGTCGCCGGTACGGGTGTAGATTTTCGACAGGCGAAAGCCCATGGTCAGTGCTCCAGTTGGGTCAGTTCGTGGGCCGGCAATTGGCTGCCGGCCAAGGGGAGGCGCAGGGTAAAGCAGGTGCCTTGGCCAAGGGTGGAATGCACTTCCATCTGGCCTTTGTGATTGTTGGTGATGATGAAGTACGACACCGACAAGCCGAGTCCGGTGCCCTGGCCGATTTCCTTGGTAGTGAAGAACGGCTCGAAGGTACGTTTGCGCACGCTTTCGCTCATGCCAATGCCGTTGTCCTCCACCTGGATTTCGGCCCAGGGCGGATTCAGGCGAGTGCGCAGGATAATGCGCCCAGGCTCGCGATCGTCTTCACGCAAGTGGATGGCTTGCGCCGCATTCTTCAGCAGGTTGAGCAGCACCTGTTCCAGTTCGTTCGCGGTGCCGGGCACCGGGCCCAGTTGCGGGTCGAACTGGCGGATGATTGCCTGGCCTTTGAAGTCAAAGCCGATGGCCAGGTCGAAGTCGTTGCCGGCGATTTCCACCGCTTGATCGATCAGTGCCGGTAAGTCGCAAGGCGCCATCTGCCGGTTGCTGCGCCGGCTGAAGCTGAGCATATGGGTAACGATCTTCGCCGCCCGCGCCCCGGCTTGCTGGATGCCATCGAGCAATTGCGGCACTTCGCGGCTTTGCAGGTAACGGTTGACCATGGCCAGTTCGATGCCTGCCTGTTCGGCGTGTTCCAGGTTCTTGGGCAAGTCGGGAGACAGACGGCGCCGGATGTTCTGCACGTTATGCAGGATCGCCCCCAGGGGGTTGTTGATCTCGTGGGCCATACCGGCGGCAAGCCCGCCGACGGAAAGCATTTTTTCCGACTGCACCATCATCTCTTCAAGGGACAGGCGCTGGGTGATGTCATCGATACGGATCACCACACCACGTCCGGCGCCGCCGCTCAGTGGATAGAACGTCAAGGCGTAATGCTTGGGCTCGTCGTCCTTGATCCAGGTCACCCGCTCGATGCGCTCCACGGTGTGTTGCTCCACGGTGGCCTTGATCTGCGGCAGGTATGGTTTGAGCGGTTGGAAGGCCAGGTAGATCGGCTGGTTCAAGGCTTCATCCAGGCGCGTACCGGAAAGCGCGCTGGCTTCCTGGTTCCACTGGGTGACGTAGAGCTGTTCGTCCAGGGCAATCAATGCCGAGGGCATCGAGTCGATGATGCTGTTGAGGTAGTTCTGGAACCCGGTGAGTTTTTTCTCGATCTTGCTGCGCACCTGGACTTCCAGTTCCAGTTTGCGGTTGGTATGGCGCGTCTCTTCGGCCAGGCCCTGGGCCTGGTCATAGGCGGCCTGGGAGTCGTCACGTGCGCGCTTGAGTTGCTGTTCGCGCGCTTCGATGCGCGAGAGCATGGTGTTGAACGCTTCGGCCAGGCTGCCGATTTCATCGCGATTGCCACGGCCGGCGCGCAGGGCGTAATTCTCTTCCCGAGTCACTTGTCGCGACAGTTCTTCCAGCTCGTGGATCGGTTTAGTGATCAGGCGTTTGATCTGCCTGGCGATCACCAGCCACAGCAGCACACTGAAAATCAGGATGCCCAGGCTGGCCGTCAGCGTGCCGGTATAAAACGCTACCGGCAGTTCGCTGCTGGCCACTAGCAGCAGATGCCCGGAGGGCTGCCCCGGACGGGGCAAGGTGATCACCTGGTTGCTGCGAAACTCGGTAACGCGCCAGGCTTCAATATGCCGGTAGTTGTCCGGCAGGTGCAGGCGATCACCGTGCTGCATCTGCGCCAGGCGGTTGCCTTCACTGTCGTACAGGGCGGCGGCGCGCAAAGGCGAATAACTGGTCAGTTCATTGAGCAAGGCATCGGCCTTGGCGGGAGAGTCCAGTGCCTCGGCGGCCAGCGCCGGGTTGGACACCAGTCGCCCGATGGCCTGCAGTGCCTGAGGCGCCATGCTTTCCTGGGAGATCCAGTAAGCGGCGCTGATAAAGGTCAGGTTGGCCACCAGCAGGACGGTGGTCAGCAGCACCAGCAGGGCCGCCAGCAGTTTCTGCCCGACCGGTAGGTTTTCTAGACGCTGGCGCAGCGGCATCAGGGTTTTCCCAGGAGAGAGACAGGCGGGCAGGGTAGCGCGTGGTTCAGTCGCGGGGCAATCCGCGCGCGAGCAGCTCGTCGACCAGGCGCACTTGCAACTGTTGCAAATGGGGCAGGTTCAATTGGTGACGAGTTGCCGCGTGGCAAGCATAGCCCAGCAGATAGCTGATTTCGGTGCGCCGGGCGTTGGCGACGTCCTGGTACATGGAGGAGTAATTGGCGGCGGTGGCGTGGATCACCCGTTCCACTTCGTCCTGTAGATCCAGCGCAGCGGCAGGCTGGCCGCAGCATTCCAGCAGCTCGCTCAGTTCCGCGCACAGCGTCGCGACTTCACAGTGATGGTCTTGCAGACCGCCATTGCGGCATTGATACAGCACGGTCAGCGGGTTGATTGCGCAATTGAGCGCCAGCTTGCGCCACAGGCGCGTCAGGATATCGGTGCTCCAGGCGTGGGGGATGCCGGCGGCGTGCAGGTCATCCAGCCACAAGGGCGGCGTTGGATGGGCCGCGTCCCCCAGCCAGGTATAGCCATGGCCGGCGAACACCACGCGCCAGTCGCCCTCGCGGAAGGCGCCCTCGGTGCTGGAAGCAAACAGGCAACGGGCCTGGGTTAGCTGCGCCGCCACGGCGTCCTGGCTGCCCAGGCCATTCTGCAACAGGATCAGCTCGACATTCGGTACCAGGCGCTGCTGCAACTGCGCGATTGCTGCTTCAGCGTCGTAGGCTTTGCACGCCACGAGCAGGCGATGAATCGGTTCCTGGCTGTCGGGTGTTTCGCCAATCACGGGGTAGGTCCGCGTTTCGCCGTGCTCCACCAAGGTCAGTCCACCCGCCGACTGATAGCTGGCCAGGCGTGTCTGGTTGCGCAGGATCAACCTGACCGGCAAGCCGGCGCGCGCCAGTCGTGCAGCCCACAATGTGCCCAGGCTGCCGGCGCCGAGAATATGCCAGGTGGTCGACATCAGTTTGTACTCCGCAGGGTCGCTCACAGTGAATGGGACGAAAGAACCGCTATAATGCCCCGGCATTTTAGCTCGGGCGCGCTCCATCTCTACTGAGCCCGCCCCTTATATTGGAGAAATCACATGCCTTCGTTCGACGTGGTATCTGAACTGGACAAACACGAAGTCACCAACGCCGTCGAGAACGCCGTCAAGGAACTGGACCGTCGCTATGACCTGAAAGGCAAGGGCAGCTTCGAATTCAAGGAAAAGGAACTGACCGTCAACCTGACCGCTGAAGCCGATTTCCAGCTGGAAGCGATGATCGAGATCCTCAAGCTGTCACTCGTCAAGCGCAAGATCGACGCGCAATGCCTGGAAATCAAGGACGCGTACGCCTCCGGCAAGCTGATGAAGCAGGAAGTCATCCTCAAAGAAGGGATCGACAAAGAGCTGGCGAAGAAAATCGTCGCGCATATCAAGGACGCCAAGCTCAAAGTCCAGGCCGCCATCCAGGGCGAGCAGGTACGTGTCACTGGTAAGAAGCGTGACGACCTGCAAGAGGCCATCGCGGCCCTGCGCGCTAAGTCTTTCGATATGCCGCTGCAGTTCAATAACTTCCGCGACTGATCGCCCCAGGGAACCCGAGGGCGTTTTTGACGTCCCACGCCCCAACAATTGCGCCTACTCTTGAGCCCTACGGGGCTCAATTGCTTTAAGCGCCGACCGTCCATACACAGGAGAAAAGAAATGGACTTGAACGCTGAAGTGGATCACTTGATCAAGACCTCCCAGTCCTGGATCCCGATGATCATGGAATACGGCAGCCGGGTTTTGCTCGCCGTCATCACCCTGGCCATCGGCTGGTGGCTGATCAACAAGTTGACCCATCGTGTGGGCCGTCTGCTGGCGATACGCAACGCAGACCTGGCGTTGCAGCATTTCATCACCAGCCTGGCGAACATCATCCTCAAGATCATGCTGGCGATCAGTGTGGCGTCGATGATCGGCGTCGAAACCACATCGTTCGTGGCGGCGATCGCGGGCGCAGGCCTGGCCATTGGCCTGGCGTTGCAAGGCAGCCTGGCGAACTTTGCCGGTGGGGTGCTGATTCTGCTGTTCCGCCCGTTCCGTATCGGCGACTGGATCGAAGCCCAGGGCACCTCGGGCACCGTCGACAGCATTCAGATTTTCCACACGGTGCTGCGTACGGGCGACAACAAGACCGTCATTGTGCCGAACGGCATCCTGTCCAACGGCATCATCACCAATACCAACCGTCAGCCAACCCGCAAGGTGGTGTTCGACGTCGGTGTGGACTATGAAGCCGACCTGCAGAAAGCCCGCGACGTGCTGCTGGAGCTGGCCAAGGACCCACGTGTACTGGAAGATCCCGCCGCCGTGGCCGTGGTTTCGACCTTGGGCGATAGCTCGATCACCGTTTCGCTGCGCTGCTGGACCAAGACGGCGGATTATTGGGACGTGATGTTTATGCTCAATGAATTCGCACGTGACCGTTTGAAAGCGGCGGGGATTGATATTCCATTTCCGCAGCGGGTTATTCGTGTGATGCAGGAAGCAGCGCCGAAGTAATAAAAGAGCCAACGTTTAACTTGGCCATTCGGTCAGGTTAAACGTGTCACCTTAATCTCGTTAGTTAGCTTGCTAGTTATTTTCTGAAGTAATAATTTTGCAATAAAAAAGCCGGCCCTCTGGAAACAGAAGGCCGGCTTTCTATTTTAAGGCCGAGGCCTTAAGTCATCGTTGTAATTAAACCGACAATTACAAGATGTTCAGCGGGTAGTTCGCGATCAGACGCAGCTCGTCGATCGAAGGCGAACCGTAGTAGACGCCATCGCCGGAGCGATAAGTTGCTTGACGCAGACGCAAGCTGAGGTTTTTAGCCGGGCCGCTCTGGACGACGTACTTGGCTTCGATGTCGCGTTCCCACTCTTTGCCGTTCGAGGTCGTGGCGGTGTTGGCGCCGCTGCCGGTCACGTAGCGAGTCATGAAGCTCAGGCCAGGAATGCCGAAGGTGGCCATGTTGATGTCGTAACGTGCCTGGTAGGACTTCTCGCCTTCGGCGTTGAAGTCGGAGCGGGCCACGGAGTTGGCCAGGAAGACCGAGCCGCCGCCGTCTACACCATAGCCGTAGTCGCCGTCGCCGGTGACCTTCTGGGCCGCCAGAGTGAAGGTGTGAGCGCCGATGGTGTACGCACCCTGCAAGCTGAATGCGCGGTTATCGAGCTTGGTTACACCATCTTTCTCGGCACGCTGAAGGCCTGCGCCGTCGCTCTTGGTGTCGTAGATGTTGAAGTCCAGCGCGAAGGACTGGTCATCGCTCAGGGCATGGGTCCAGTTCAGGTTGCTGTAGTACTTGCGGAAGTAGTCTTCAGTCTTCGCGTAGTACAGGCTGCCGGTGACCTCTGGAGTGAACGAGTAGACACCGCCGACAAAGTCGGTCTTGGTCAGGCCCAGGCTGTCATGGTAGGTCTGGTTCTGCGCGACGCTGGAAGTGAAGTGACCGCCTTCCAGTTTCAGGCCCTTGATCTCGTTGCTGGTGATCGAGATGCCCTGTGGCAGCTCAGGCAGCAGACGGCTGTCGTCGGAAGCGAACACCGGCGCGGTGGTGTATTGGTCACCGACTTTGAGGACGGTATTGGAGATACGGAATTTAACAGCGCCGCCGCCTTTCGAGTAGTCATCCTGCGAGCGGCCATCGGAGCCGGTCGGGAACAGGCCGGTACCCGCGCGACCTTTACCGCTGTCGAGCTTGAGGCCCATCAGGCCGATCACGTCAACACCTACGCCGATGGTGCCTTGGGTGAAGCCCGACTCGTACAGTGCGTTGAAGCCCAGGCCGGTTTCTTCGGCGCGGCTCTTGGAGCCAGGGCCCGACGGGTTATTACGGAAGTCGCGGCTGAAGTACAGGGCGCGAGTATTGATGCTGAAAGTGCTGTCTTCAACAAAGCCCTTGGAATCGTCCTGGGCGGACGCCATTGCGAACTGCGAGGTACCGGCTGAAACAGCCAGTGCGATCATGCTCCACTTCATCACGCGCATCGTGATTTGCTCCTTTGGTTTTCGGAAGAGTACTGCCGTCCCACCTGTATTTTTATCTGGGCGGCTCTTTCTTTTTTGTGTCGGCGCAAAGTTATATCACGCGGACTCTATTGACGATACTTACCCATCTTTCCTTTCAGCTTCTTTACGAGGCTGTCGTAAATTGCTAGCTCCATGTCGCAAATTCACAGTCCGGAATGTAACCGGACTGACAACTTCAATACTGTTTCAAAACCTCTTTGAAGGATTGAATGCTTCCCTGCCGTGCATTGAACCGCCGTTGTTTTTATCGCGAAACACCTGCTTCCGAACGGGTGCCGTTGCCGACGATGTGGGTGTGAATGCAACAAGCGTGCTCAAAGCGGTAACCGAATGTCATTTTTTCGTGAAAAAAGTTCCGTTCCTGTAAAAACCGCATAAGCACGGGCTTTTTACGCCCTTTTGTTTGGCCTTGACGGCCGCGTGCTCTGCCTGGTTGGGGTGAGCGCAAAACGCCTGGCCGGATAAAACGTTACCGGTTCACCCCGAAAGTGAGTAATTGGCGGATCCCTTTGAAGCATGAGTGGGTCATTTTGGTGCATCCCGGTGAGGCCCATTCCAGCGTAGCTCAAATATTGGTCTGCATCGAAAGGGTGCGGATTTTCGCTTCGATGCCTCACAGGCTGATCCGCAATGGTCGTGAAGCGACAGGCATTCAAAGGTATGCTGGGGCCCTGAATCTGACTTGCCCAATGGAGTGCCCGCGGTGTTCGCCTTAGATCAACGCCTGCAACAAGACACACTGGTCATCGGGGACTTCCCGCTGTGCCGCCTGCTGCTGTCCAACGACTCGAACTACCCGTGGTTTATCCTGGTCCCGCGCATCAACGGTATCAGCGAGGTGTTTTATCTGGATGTCGCAGATCAACAAAAGCTCTGGGAAGAGACGACCGGTCTGGCGCAGTTGCTAAACGACGGTCTGGGCGCGGATAAAATGAATATCGGCGCGCTGGGCAACGTCGTCAGCCAGTTGCACGTGCATGTGATCGTGCGCAAGCGTGATGACGTCGCGTGGCCTGCGCCGGTATGGGGCAAGCATCCTGCTCGCCCTTATACGCAAGAACAGGTGGCGGCATTGCGTGCGCGTCTGCGCGAGCTGCTACCCGCCGACTTCAATTTTGCCCAGGGCTGAATCATGGACTTGCAAGAGCGTGTTACCGACCTGGAAAGCCGCCTGGCCTTTCAGGATGACACCATCGAGACCCTCAACGACATCCTGGTCACGCAGCAACGCGCGGTCGAGCGCCTGCAGTTGCAGATAACCGCGTTGCTCAAGCGCCAGGAAGAGATGGGCGGCCAATTCGAAACGTCCGAAGAAGAAGCACCACCGCCTCACTATTAATGGCGCCATGAAAAAACCGCGACCCAGCCAGGCTGGATCGCGGTTTTTTTTTGCTGCGGGCAGCTGGACTCAGCGGCGCGGCAGTGCGGCAATCACGTCTTCGGCTTGCAAGCCTTTGTCGCGATTCATGACGGAGAACTCCACGCGCTGGCCTTCCACCAGGACGCGATGGCCTTCGCCGCGAATGGCCCGGAAGTGAACGAAAATATCATCGCCCGAATCGCGGGAAATAAAGCCGAAGCCTTTGGAGGTGTTGAACCACTTGACGGTACCGGTATCCCGATTGGTCATGTCGTAGGTTTGCGACGCGGCCGCCGGGGACGAGCGGTAGAAGCTGATGGCCAGGTGAAGAACAATGGCGACCACAGCAATGACCAGGCTGAGCAGGATGGCCGGGTGGCCGCCGACTTCAGGCATGGGTGCCAGGAGGGTGAGGGTTTGTACGACGACGGTCAGTACCAGCAGCGCGCTGACCAGGTTTTGCAGTTGATGACGAGTGCCCTTGTTCCAATAAGGAATCACGGGTGCCAGCGTCAGGTTGAGAAGGCCGAACAGAGCCAGATACAGCGCGTCGTGTTGTTGCAGGTACGGCAGGCTCTCTGGTTGCAGGCTCGGTATAAAGGACAGCAGCAACGCTGCAACGCCCGTTAGCAGGTGGACGATTTTCAACATTTTGATTAACTCACGTTAAGACGGATCACAAGGAAGAGCTGACTGGCACGGTTCGCTTCTGAACAATGGGAGGCGTTGGGCACGTACGCGGGTATCAGCCTATGCCGGCCACCGCAGACATTAACGATGGCGACACGCTGCCTATTTAACAGCAAAGGCCGTGCCTTCTCAAATCAAGCATTTCGCGGTGTTGCGAAGGGTTGGGCATTTCCGGAGCAAACGCTTGTCCTAGACAGGTGCGGGTGGTTTGGGTGGATTATTTGAGAATGTTCCTACCGTGATCAGCGAATCGTCCGCATGGGCGATTTGCCGCACCTTGCCCGCTGCGCATCACCGGCGCTCTTGCTAGAGTGGTGCTGCATCTGCTCAATGAATGTTTGTCAATTGAAGGGGATAACCATGGCAATCGATATCGGTATCAGTGAAGAAGATCGTAAATCCATCGTCGATGGGCTTTCGCGCCTGCTTTCCGATACCTATGTACTGTACCTGAAGACCCATAACTTCCATTGGAACGTCACGGGCCCGATGTTTCGTACGCTGCACTTGATGTTTGAAGAGCAGTACAACGAGCTGGCGCTGGCGGTGGACTCCATTGCCGAGCGTATCCGTGCCCTCGGTTTCCCGGCGCCGGGTGCCTATTCGGTCTACGCGCGCCTGTCTTCCATCAAGGAAGAGGAGGGTGTGCCCAGCGCTGAAGAGATGATCAAGCAATTGGTGGAAGGTCAGGAGGCGGTCACTCGTACCGCGCGTGGCATTTTTCCGCTGCTCGACAAGGTCAGCGACGAACCGACCGCGGACCTGCTGACCCAGCGGATGCAGGTGCACGAGAAAACCGCATGGATGCTGCGTTCCCTGCTTGAGTCCAAGTAAGGCTCGGCCCTGAGCGGCGCCGTCCTGGCGCCGCTTGCATGTTTCTGCGCACTTCCTGGCGTTGTCCTACAGCTTTCAACTCCCTGTCTTCTGGCTCACCCCGCGCTTCGTGCTGTTTGATAGGCCCACTGCCCAATGGGAGAAACCCGTGGGCTGCTGTTTGGCAATGGAGTGTCAGGTGTATGTCACGTGCAGTATGTAATGGAGTTATGGAAGCCTGTGGCGTTCATAAGATAAAGGTCGATCCCTTTTCCAAGGGGTTCGACATGGGGCTGGCAAGGCCGCTGTCTCGATCAGTCAGGCTCAACGGGTTCTCAACATGCCTGCGTCTTGAGCAGATCTATTGGAATATCCTGACGGAAATCGCCAGGCTCAACGCCTGTTCAGTCAGTGCGTTGCTGTCTTACGTCGACCGGGAAGTGCACTTGCGTTATGGGGGGGTGAAGAACTTCAGTGGTCTGGTCAGGGTGGTGTGTGTGGTTCACCTGCTAAAGGGGCGTGCGTCTTCGCCCAGCCCGGAGTAGCCCGGGTGCCCGGTGCCGGTCCGCCATCCTGGCGGGCAGGCTTTCGGGCAGAAAGCCGGCTGCGCTGCCTCGATTAACCAGATATAATCCCGCGCTTTGCTGCGCAGGCCGGGGCTTTACCCTTCGGGCAGGCGTGGCGCAGTAACGATCTGTTCGCGAGACATCGCCATGCCCATGTACGACTATCAATGTGCTTCCTGCGGTCACCAGTTGGAAGCCATCCAGAAGATCAGCGCAGCGCCGTTGGTCGATTGCCCGGCCTGCAAGGCCCCTGAGCTCAAGAAAATGTTGTCGATGCCGGGCTTCCGCCTGAGTGGCGGCGGCTGGTATGAGACCGATTTCAAGACCGGCGCCAAGAAGAACCTGGCGGGCGGCGACAAAGCAGACTGAGTTGAACTCTACGCGCAGGCTCCTGCATTATCCGTCCCCTGGCTTAAATGTCCGGTGACCGAGGCAGGCCTCCACCGAATTTCGAATTACGAGAAGTGAAACCACGACCATGATGCGCAGCCACTATTGCGGCCAACTGAACGAGACCCTGGAAGGTCAGGAAATCACCCTTTGCGGATGGGTTCACCGTCGCCGCGACCACGGCGGGGTGATCTTCCTCGACATCCGTGATCGTGACGGTCTGGCCCAGGTGGTGTTCGACCCGGACCGCGCCGAGAGCTTCGCCGCCGCCGACCGCGTGCGCAGCGAGTACGTCGTGAAGATCACCGGCAAGGTGCGTCTGCGTCCGGCCGGTGCCGTGAACAAGAACATGGCCTCCGGCGGTATCGAGGTGTTGGGCTACGAGCTGGAAGTGTTGAACGAGTCGGAAACCCCGCCGTTCCCGCTCAACGAATACTCCGATGTGGGCGAAGAGACCCGTCTGCGCTATCGCTTCCTGGACCTGCGCCGTCCTGAAATGGCCGAGAAGCTGCGTCTGCGTTCGCGCATGACCACCAGTATCCGTCGTTTCCTCGACGAAAACGGCTTCCTTGACGTTGAAACGCCGATCCTGACCCGGGCCACCCCGGAAGGCGCGCGTGACTACCTGGTGCCTAGCCGTACCCACGCCGGTTCGTTCTTCGCGTTGCCGCAATCACCGCAGCTGTTCAAGCAACTGCTGATGGTGGCCGGCTTCGACCGTTACTACCAGATCGCCAAATGCTTCCGCGACGAAGACCTGCGCGCCGACCGCCAGCCGGAATTCACCCAGATCGACATCGAGACCAGCTTCCTCGATGAAAAAGAGATCATGGGTATCACCGAACAAATGATCCGCAACCTGTTCAAGGAAGTGCTGGACCTGGAATTCGGTGACTTCCCGCACATGACGTTCGAAGAAGCCATGCGCCGCTACGGTTCCGACAAGCCCGACCTGCGTAACCCGCTGGAACTGGTGGACGTGGCCGACCAGCTTAAAGAAGTCGACTTCAAGGTGTTCAGCGGCCCGGCCAACGACCCTAAATGCCGCATCGCCGCTCTGCGCGTGCCTGGCGGCGCGAGCATGCCGCGCAAGCAGATCGACGACTACACCAAGTTTGTCGGCATCTACGGTGCCAAGGGCCTGGCGTACATCAAGGTCAACGAGCGCGCCAACGGCGTTGACGGCCTGCAGTCGCCGATTGTGAAGAACATCCCGGAAGCCAACCTGAATGTGATCCTTGATCGCGTCGGTGCGGTCGATGGCGATATCGTGTTCTTCGGCGCCGACAAGGCCAAGATCGTCAGCGAGGCCCTGGGCGCACTGCGTATCAAGCTCGGTCACGACCTGAACCTGCTGACCTGCGAGTGGGCGCCGATGTGGGTGGTTGACTTCCCGATGTTCGAAGAGAACGACGACGGCAGCTTCAGCGCCTTGCACCACCCGTTCACCGCGCCGAAATGCTCCCCTGCAGAGTTGGAAGCCAATCCGGCAGGCGCTTTGTCCCGAGCCTACGACATGGTGCTCAACGGCACCGAGTTGGGTGGCGGTTCGATCCGTATCCACCGCAAAGAGATGCAGCAAGCGGTTTTCCGTCTGCTGGGCATCAACGAAGCGGAACAGGAAGAGAAATTCGGCTTCCTGCTCGACGCCTTGAAATACGGTGCACCGCCACACGGTGGCCTGGCGTTCGGTCTGGACCGCCTGGTGATGCTGATGACCGGCGCCCAGTCGATCCGTGAAGTGATCGCCTTCCCGAAAACCCAGAGTGCTGCTGATGTGATGACGCAGGCTCCGGGCGTAGTCGATGCGAAGGCGTTGCGTGAACTGCACATCCGCCTGCGCGAGACGCCGAAGGCTGAGTAAGGCTGCTGCGTGAAAGCGCACTGAGGTTTACGCAGTCTAAAAAGGCGCATCTTCGGATGCGCCTTTGCGTTCCAAGGGCTGTGTTCAACAGATAGAAATCCGGCCTGGGGCAGGATTGACAAGGTTTCTAGAGAATTCGGAGTTGTGTTATGGCTGGCCATTCCAAGTGGGCGAACATCAAGCACCGCAAAGAGCGTCAGGATGCCAAGAAAGGCAAGATTTTTACCAAGTGGATCCGCGAACTGACCGTCGCTGCCCGTCAGGGTGGTGGTGATCCAGGTTCCAACCCGCGTCTGCGCCTGGCTCTGGACAAGGCGCTCGGCGCCAATATGAGCCGCGACATCATCGATCGCGCCGTGGCCCGTGGGGCCGGCGCGGCCGACACCGATGATATGGTCGAATTGACCTACGAAGGCTACGGCCCGGGCGGTGTGGCGGTAATGGTCGAATGCATGACCGACAACCGCAACCGCACCGCGGCTGCCGTGCGCCATGCGTTCAGCAAGTGCGGTGGCAACCTCGGTACTGACGGGTCGGTGGCCTACCTGTTCGAGCGCAAGGGGCAGATTACCTTCGCGCCGGGCACCGATGAAGACGCGCTGATGGAAGCGGCGATGGAGGCGGATGCCGATGATGTGGTGACCAACGAGGATGGCTCCATCGATGTGTTCACCTCGTTTGCCAGCTTTTATGCCGTGCGTAACGCGTTGGAGGCTGCCGGTTTCAAAGGCACCGACGCGGAAATCGTCATGCTGCCGACCACCAGCGCTGAATTGGACCTGGACGGCGCGCAGAAAGTGTTGAAATTGCTGGATATGCTTGAAGATCTGGACGATGTACAAAACGTCTATTCGAATGCCGACATTCCAGAGTCAGTGGCCGAACAGCTGGGCTGAAGTGCGATGTGGCTTCATTGTGGGAGGGGGCTTGCCCCCCGATAGCGGTGTATCAGTGGCTGTATGGGGTGACTGATACGCTGCAATCGGGGGCAAGCCCCCTCCCACATTGAATTTTCCCTGTATCAAAAAATGTGTTTAACCCAACCCGCAGGCGTTATGACTTTAATCCTAGGTATCGACCCCGGTTCGCGCATCACCGGTTTTGGCGTGGTGCAACACACCCCGCGCGGCTGTGTGTATGTTGCGTCGGGCTGTATCCGTACCGGTTCGGGTGAATTGGCCGAGCGCCTGCAGATCGTTTATCGGGGCGTGCGCGAAGTTATCCAGACCTACGGCCCGGTCACCATGGGTATTGAAAAAGTGTTCATGGCGAAAAACGCCGATTCCGCGTTGAAACTGGGCCAGGCCCGTGGCGCGGCCATCGTCGCCGGCGCGGAGGAGAGCATGGAGATCGCCGAGTACACCGCGACCCAGGTCAAGCAGGCCGTGGTCGGCACCGGCGC
Organism: Pseudomonas sp. lyk4-R2A-8; assembly: GCF_030209095.1. Lineage (NCBI taxonomy): Bacteria > Pseudomonadati > Pseudomonadota > Gammaproteobacteria > Pseudomonadales > Pseudomonadaceae > Pseudomonas > Pseudomonas sp. lyk4-R2A-8. The sequence goes on along the minus strand of NZ_JARVSS010000015.1, from coordinate 126,211 downwards.
CGCCAACAAAGAGCAGGTGCAGATGATGGTCATGCACATGCTCAAGCTCACCGCAAAACCGCAGATTGACGCCTCTGACGCCCTGGCCATTGCCATTTGCCATGCCCATACCCGTTCCAGCCTGCTGCCTCACGGCCTCGGTACGGCACGCAGTCGTGGCGGGCGCCTGCGTCTCTGATAGCATCAGCGCAATCGTGATTTCCGGTCAGGCGTTGATCTGACCCTACGTGTTAAGGATCTGTACCGTGATTGGACGTTTGCGCGGCACCCTGGCTGAAAAACAGCCGCCGCACCTGATTCTGGACGTCAATGGGCTGGGGTATGAGCTGGAAGTCCCCATGACGACTCTGTATCGCCTGCCACCGGTCGGCGAGCCGATAACCCTGCATACCCATCTGGTGGTGCGCGAAGATGCGCAATTGCTCTATGGTTTCATTGGCAAGCGCGACCGCGATTTCTTCCGCGAACTGATCCGGTTGAATGGCGTAGGGCCCAAATTGGCACTCGCCTTGATGTCGAGCCTGGAGGTGGACGAGCTGGTGCGTGCCGTCTCGGCGCAGGACACCTCGGCGCTGACCAAGGTGCCAGGCGTGGGCAAGAAGACTGCCGAGCGCCTGCTGGTGGAACTCAAAGACCGCTTTAAAGCCTGGGAAGTGGTGCCGAGCATGTTCGCATTGGTACCGAACCAGCCGGATATGCCGGCGGGCCAGGTTGCGAGCGCTGAAAGCGACGCCGTCAGTGCGCTGATCTCCCTGGGCTACAAGCCGCAGGAAGCCAGCAAAGCCGTGTCGGCGATCAAGGACAAGAACCTGAGCAGTGAAGACATGATCCGCCGCGCCCTGAAGGGAATGATTTAAGTGATTGAAGCAGATCGTCTGATTGCGGCCACCGGCCCGCGCGACCGTGAAGAAGTCCAGGACCGGGCCATTCGCCCCCTGAGTCTGGCCGAGTATATCGGCCAGCCCACCGTGCGCGAGCAGATGGAGCTGTTCATCCAGGCGGCGCGCGGGCGCAGTGAGTCCTTGGACCACACATTGATCTTCGGCCCGCCGGGGCTGGGCAAGACCACTCTGGCCAACATCATTGCCCAGGAGATGGGCGTGTCGATCAAGTCCACGTCCGGCCCGGTGCTGGAGCGTCCGGGCGACCTGGCGGCCCTGCTGACCAACCTTGAACCGCACGACGTGCTGTTTATCGATGAGATCCACCGTCTTTCGCCGATCGTCGAGGAAGTGTTGTACCCGGCAATGGAAGACTTCCAGCTCGACATCATGATCGGCGAAGGCCCGGCGGCCCGTTCAATCAAGCTCGACCTGCCACCCTTCACGCTGGTGGGCGCAACGACGCGTGCCGGGATGCTGACCAATCCTCTGCGAGACCGATTCGGGATTGTTCAACGTCTGGAGTTCTACAGCACGGCGGACCTGGCAACCATCGTCAGTCGTTCGGCGAGCATCCTCGGCTTGCCTCTGGACCCGGAAGGTTCGTTTGAAATCGCTCGGCGCGCACGCGGTACGCCGCGTATTGCCAACCGCTTGCTGCGTCGGGTGCGGGACTTCGCCGAAGTGCGCGCCAAAGGGCACATCACCAAGGCGGTGGCAGACCTGGCGCTGAACCTGCTGGATGTGGACGAACATGGCTTCGATCACCAGGACCGGCGGCTACTCTTGACCATGATCGAGAAGTTCGACGGCGGGCCGGTGGGCGTGGACAGCCTGGCGGCGGCCATCAGCGAAGAGCGCCATACCATTGAAGATGTGCTTGAACCCTACCTGATCCAGCAGGGTTACATCATGCGTACGCCAAGGGGGCGGGTGGTGACGCGCCATGCTTACCTGCACTTCGGGTTAAATATCCCGTCACGATTGGGCGAGATGCCCGTGGTAGACGAATTCCTCGATGCAGTGGACGATTAAAAGCGTTCGGCTTGACGATTTATTCCAGCTTTGTGCTGTCCCAGTGACTGGCGTCGTCATTCAGTCAGTGAAAATGTTTCAGAGAATTAAAAAACAGTTGCCTGGCCGGATTGGCAACCTCAGGAGTAAGCACTAGAGTATGCGCGCGCAAAACGGGGATCAGTCGTTCGCACATCGCTGTCGCGTTTATTACGAGGACACCGATGCCGGCGGCATCGTTTACTACGTCAATTATCTCAAGTTCATGGAGCGGGCCCGAACCGAGCGGCTACGGGAGCTGGGCTTTGCCCAATCCCAGCTGGCAGGGGAGGACCTGTTATTCGTCGTGCATTCCAGCGAGGCGCGTTACCACGCACCGGCGCGACTGGACGATGAGCTGCTGGTCAGCGCTGAAGTAATTGAATTGAACCGTGCCAGCCTGCGTTTCAAACAGCAGGTCAGGCGGGCAACGGATGCAACGCTGCTCTGTGAGGGGCAGTTTTTGGTGGCGTGTGTGCGCACCATCAGTTTGAAACCTCGGGCCATTCCCGAAACTCTACGTGTGGCCTTTGCCGCCGTGAGCGGCGCGGGTAAACAATCAAAGCAGGAGATTTAGCGTGGAACCTACCGTCGTCGACCATTCCTCCATGTGGAGCCTGGTCAGCAATGCCAGTGTCGTGGTTCAACTGGTGATGCTGATCCTGGTAGCCGCATCGGTTACCTCTTGGGTCATGATTTTTCAGCGCAGCAACCTGTTGCGTGCCGGTCGACGTGCCCTGGAGAGCTTTGAAGAGCGCTTCTGGTCGGGTATCGACCTGTCCAAGCTCTATCGCCAGGCCGGCAGCAACCCGGACCCGGATTCGGGCGTCGAGCAGATTTTCCGCGCCGGCTTCAAGGAGTTCTCCCGCCTGCGCCAGCAGCCAGGCGTAGACCCGGAAGCGGTCATGGAAGGCGTGGCCCGTGCCATGCGCGTGGCCATTTCCCGCGAGGAAGAGAAGCTTGAGCAGAGCCTGCCTTTTCTTGCCACCGTTGGTTCCGTGAGCCCCTACATCGGCTTGTTCGGTACCGTGTGGGGCATCATGAACTCCTTCCGCGGCCTGGCCCAGGCTCAGCAAGCGACCCTGGCTACCGTGGCACCTGGTATCGCCGAAGCCCTGATCGCTACCGCGATCGGCCTGTTCGCCGCCATTCCCGCGGTTATCGCCTACAACCGTTTTGCCGCGCGCGGCGAGAACCTGATTGGCCGTTACTACACCTTCGCCGATGAATTCCAGGCGATCCTGCACCGTAAAGTGCACACCAGCGAAGAATAAGCAGGTACTCCCCGATGGCTTTAATCACTCGAGCTCGAACCAAGCGCAAGCCGGTCGCCGAGATGAACGTAGTGCCTTACATCGACGTGATGCTGGTGCTGCTGGTGATCTTCATGGTGACCGCGCCGATGCTCAACCAGGGTGTGAAGGTTGACCTGCCCAAGGTTTCCAGCGAAGCCTTGCCTCAGGACAACAACACCCAGGTGCTGACCATTTCGATCAAGTCCGACAAGACCTATTACTGGAATCTTGGCAGCGAAGTCGATACTCAGAAGCAGCAGGACAAGGCCCTGACCTTGCCGGCGATGACCGACGCGGTGACCAAGATCATTCGCGCCGGTAACGAAGGCGGCAAGCGCACCCAGGTGTTCATCCGCGGCGACAAGTCGGTCGACTACGGCTCCGTCATGGGTGCCATGGGCGGACTGCAGAAGGCCGGCGTCGGTAACGTTGGCTTGATTACCGAGGCGCCCTGATGCAGCAACAGCGAGAGCCGTCCGCCTCGGAAAGCTACTTCTGGCCTAGTGTCTGGGCGATTGCCCTGCATGTCCTGGTGTTCGGCATGCTGTTCGTCAGCTTTGCCATGACCCCGGACCTGCCGCCAGCCAAGCCGATCGTGCAGGCGACCCTGTATCAGCTGAAATCGAAAAGCCAGGCCACTACCCAGACCAATCAGAAGATTGCCGGGGAGGCCCAGAAGTCGGCTGCGCGCCAGACTGAAGTCGAGCAGATGGAACAGAAGAAGGTCGAGCAGGAAGCGGTGAAGGCTGCTGCGGAACAAAAGAAAGAAGAGGCGGCTCAAAAGGCCGAGGAATCGAAAAAGGCTGACGAAGCCAAGAAGGCCGACGAGGCGAAAAAGGCTGATGAAGCCAAGAAAGCCGAGAAAGCCGCCGAAGCTAAAAAAGCCGAAGAGAAACAATTGGCTGATATAGCCAAGAAGAAATCTGAAGAAGAAGCCAAGAAAGCTGCCGAGGAAGAGGCCAAGAAAAAGGCCGCTGAGGAAGCCAAGAAGAAGATAGTCGAAGACGCGAAGAAAAAAGCCGCCGAAGACGCCAAGAAAAAAGCTGAAGCAGACGAGGCGAAGAAGAAAGTCGCCGAAGACGCGAAGAAGAAAGCTGCCGCCGACGCCCAGAAGAAAAAGGCTCAGGAAGCAGCGCGCAAATCCGCCGAAGAGAAAAAGGCTCAGGCCTTGGCAGATTTGCTTTCGGATACGCCGCAGCGTCAGCAAGCCTTGGCCGATGAACGCGGTGATGAAGTCGCGGGCAGTTTCGACGACCTGATTCGGGCGCGGGCAGCGGAAGGTTGGACGCGTCCACCTTCGGCACGCAAAGGCATGACAGTAGTGCTGCAGATCGGCATGTTGCCGGACGGTACGGTGACTTCGGTCAGCGTGGCCAAGTCCAGTGGTGACGGTTCGTTCGACAGTTCGGCGGTTGCCGCAGTCAAGAATATTGGCCGGTTGACCGAGATGCAGGGAATGAAACCAAGCGACTTCGCTCCCTATCGTTCATTCAAGATGACATTCACACCTGAGGATCTAGCCTTGTGAGAAACCTTCTTCGAGGAATGCTTGTCGTTATTTGCTGTATGGCAGGGATAGCGGCGGCGGATGAAAAGAACATCCTGGTCACCAGCGGCAGCGATCGGGCTACCCCGATCGCCGTAGTGCCGTTCGGTTGGCAGGGCGGCAGCGTATTGCCGGACGACATGGCTCAGATCGTCAGTGACGACCTGCGCAACTCCGGTTACTACGCACCGATTCCGAAAGGCAACATGATCAGCCAGCCGAACCAGGCCAGCGAAGTCGTGTTCCGTGACTGGAAAGCCGTCGGCGCCCAGTACCTGATGGTCGGCAACATTGTGCCGGCCGGCGGTCGTCTGCAGATCACGTACACGTTGTTCAACGTGGCGACAGAGCAGCAGGTCCTGACCGGCAGCGTGTCGGGTACCACCGATCAACTGCGGGATATGGCCCACTACATTTCAGACCAATCGTTTGAGAAACTGACCGGTATCAAGGGTGCCTTCTCGACGCGTCTGCTGTATGTGACGGCTGAACGTTTCTCCGTGGACAACACCCGCTACACCTTGCAGCGTTCGGACTACGACGGCGCGCGCGCAGTGACGTTGCTGCAATCGCGTGAGCCGATCCTGTCGCCGCGCTTTGCGCCCGATGGCAAGCGTATCGCCTATGTGTCTTTCGAACAGAAACGTCCGCGTATCTTTGTCCAGCACATCGATACCGGTCGCCGTGAGCAGATCACCAACTTCGAAGGCCTCAACGGTGCACCTGCCTGGTCGCCGGATGGTTCGCGCCTGGCGTTCGTGCTGTCCAAGGATGGCAACCCGGATATCTACGTGATGAACATGGCTTCGCGCCAGATCACCCGTGTCACCAGCGGCCCGGGCATCAACACCGAACCGTTCTGGGGTAAGGATGGTTCGACTATCTACTTCACCTCCGACCGTGGCGGTAAGCCGCAAATCTACAAGTCCAGCATTGGCGGTGGCGGTGCGGAGCGTGTGACCTTTATTGGTAACTACAACGCCAACCCTAAGCTTTCGGCCGATGAAAAGACGTTGGTGATGATTCACCGTCAGGATGGTTTCACTAATTTCCGGGTTGCGGCCCAGGATTTGCAGCGCGGAACCGTAAAAATCCTTACAGATACCAACCTTGATGAGTCAGCCACTGTTGCGCCCAACGGCACCATGGTAATCTACGCCACCCGCCAGCAGGGCCGGGGAGTCTTGATGCTCGTGTCCATTAACGGACGCGTAAGGCTCCCGCTTCCTACCGCACAAGGCGAAGTCAGAGAACCATCCTGGTCCCCTTACCTGAACTGACGCGGCGCTACAAAAAGATTTGCTTAACACACTGGGGTTCATTAGGAGTTTCACGATGGAAATGCTGAAGTTTGGTAAGTTTGCTGCTCTGGCTCTGGCTCTGTCCGTAGCCGTTGGTTGCTCGTCCAAAGGCGGCGACAATGCCGGTGAAGGCGCAGCTGTTGATCCAAACGCTGGTTACGGCGCTAACACTGGTGCAGTTGACGGCTCCCTGAGCGAAGAAGCTGCTCTGCGCGCTATCACCACTTTCTACTTCGAATACGACAGTTCGGACCTGAAGCCAGAAGCCATGCGCGCTCTGGACGTTCACGCGAAGGACCTGAAAGGTAATGGCGCTCGCGTTGTTCTGGAAGGTAACACCGACGAACGTGGTACTCGTGAGTACAACATGGCACTGGGCGAGCGTCGTGCGAAAGCCGTTCAACGCTACCTGGTCCTGCAAGGCGTTTCGCCAGCTCAGCTGGAACTGGTTTCCTACGGTAAAGAGCGTCCAGTTGCTACTGGCCACGACGAGCAGTCCTGGGCTCAAAACCGTCGCGTCGAACTGCGTAAGTAATTCGTCATGCGAACGTGCCGTCGTGCTCTGACTGTATTGGCTCTCAGCCTCGCACCGCTTGCGGTGTGGGCTGCGGTTCCTGTGGAAGATAGCAACTCTGGCTATAACAATAGCGGGAGCAGTTATCCGCCGGCAGGTTATGGCACGAACGGCGCCTATGCTGGGGGGGCGGCTACGTCCGCCCCCTCGGCACAGGGCGAACTGTTCAATCAGCTGCAACGCATGCAGGATCAATTGGCGCAGCAGCAAGGCGCGATTGAAGTTCTGCAGAATCAAGTGAACCAGCTCAAGCAAGAAGGCCTGGAGCGATACCAGGATCTTGATCGACGCATAGGAGCCGGCGTTACACCTGCCGCTACTCCTGATAATTCTTCTGCCGGTGGCGCGCCAAGCGCTGCTGCCGGTGGTGCGGCAACGGGGGCCGCTGCTGCTGCTCAAGCTCCTGCCGCCAGCAGCGAACCGGGTGATCCGGCCAAGGAAAAACTGTATTACGATGCAGCCTTCGACCTGATCAAAGCCAAGGACTTCGATAAGGCCAGCCAGGCCTTTACCGCATTCCTGCGCAAATACCCCAACAGCCAGTACGCGGGTAATGCCCAATACTGGTTGGGCGAAGTCAACCTGGCAAAGGGTGATCTGCAGGGCGCGGGCCAGGCATTTGCCAAGGTCAGCCAACTGTACCCCAAACACGCCAAGGTGCCGGACTCGCTGTACAAACTCGCTGACGTAGAGCGCCGCCTGGGTCATACCGACAAGGTCAAAGGCATTCTGCAGCAGGTCGTAGCCCAATATCCGGGGACTTCCGCCGCTCAGTTGGCTCAACGGGATCTGCAGCGCCTGTAAGCGATGCTACCCGTTTAGAAGAAACCCGCGCCTGGCGCGGGTTTTTTCGTTAGAATCCACGCCCTTTTATGAAACACGCTTTCTGGGGCCTGCGCGTTGGCGGGGTTCCTTGAAGTGCCTGACGGAGGCGGACAGCCTGTTTAGCTGTTACGCCCGTGGCGACTATGCAAGACACATTACGTATTACCGAAGTTTTTTACTCGTTGCAGGGTGAAACGCGGACCGCTGGCCTGCCCACTGTGTTTGTACGGCTGACAGGTTGCCCGCTGCGTTGCCAATACTGTGACAGCGCTTACGCCTTCAGTGGCGGTACGGTGCGTACCCTCGACGACATCCTGGAACAGGTTGCCGGCTTTAAGCCTCGCTATGTCTGTGTGACCGGTGGTGAGCCGTTGGCCCAGCCCAATGCCATCCCATTGCTTAAGCAATTATGCGATGCCGGGTATGAAGTGTCCCTGGAAACCAGCGGAGCCTTGGACATTTCCGCAGTCGACCCACGTGTCAGTCGCGTGGTCGACCTCAAGACCCCAGGCTCCAAGGAAGCTCATCGCAACCGTTACGAGAACATCGAGCTGCTGACGCCCAACGATCAGGTCAAGTTCGTTATCTGCTCTCGTGAGGATTACGACTGGGCGAACTCCAAGCTGATCCAATACGGTCTCGATCGTCGAGCTGGTGAAGTGCTGTTTTCGCCAAGTCACCACGACCTCAATGCCCGCGACCTGGCGGACTGGGTGGTGGCTGACAACCTGCCGGTGCGCTTGCAGTTGCAGTTGCACAAGTACCTGTGGAACGACGAGCCGGGTCGCTGAGAGGGTGAAGAATCGCCGCAATTACAGCCTCAACGCGTTTTTTCTGATTTATTTGAAATAAGGTGTTGAATAATCCTTAGAAATCAGTATTATACGCGCCACCACACAGCGGGTCGTTAGCTCAGTTGGTAGAGCAGTTGGCTTTTAACCAATTGGTCGTAGGTTCGAATCCCACACGACCCACCATTTTTAGCGGTTTAGAAAATCCGGAAGGCCCACGTAAGTGAGGATTTCCGGGTTTTTTTTTGCCCTATGGAATCTTCCCGCAGCCAATATCACACGATGTGCATGCCCCGCGCCGCTTCGGCAGGCACCCGCGAATACTAGATTAGGCTTTTGAATCCATTCGATATTCTGTAGCCTTGCGCTGCTTCACCCGTGCTTGATGAACAATCACTTCGTCCGGCGGCGCCCGAAGGGCTCCAGAGCCGGTGGTACACTCGACTTTCGCGCTACTGCGCCTGCAGGTCTTGCGAACATGACGCAGATTTCCGAACGCCTACTGGTTCAAGCCCACCTCGATGCCAAGCAGCCCAAGGCCCTCAGCGCCGATGAAGAGGCGAGCCTGCGTAGCGCCATCGCCGCCGAGCTCAAGGCTCAGGATGCGGTGCTGGTGGCCCATTTTTACTGCGACCCGGTGATTCAGGCCCTGGCCGAAGAAACCGGTGGCTGTGTCTCCGATTCCCTGGAAATGGCCCGCTTCGGTGCCGCTCATCCGGCCAGGACCGTACTGGTCGCCGGCGTGCGTTTCATGGGGGAGACGGCCAAGATTCTCACCCCTGAAAAGCGCATTCTCATGCCCACACTGGAGGCGACCTGCTCGCTGGACCTGGGGTGCCCGGTGGATGAGTTTTCAGCGTTTTGCGATCAGCACCCCGAGCGTACCGTGGTGGTGTATGCCAATACGTCAGCTGCGGTCAAAGCCCGGGCCGACTGGGTGGTGACCTCCAGTTGTGCGCTGGAAATCGTCGAGAGCCTGATGGACAACGGCGAGACCATCATTTGGGGCCCGGACAAGCACTTGGGCACCTACATCCAGCGCCAGACCGGTGCGGACATGCTGTTGTGGGACGGTGCGTGCATCGTCCACGAAGAATTCAAGTCCAAGCAGTTGGAAGACATGAAGGCGCTGTATCCGGATGCAGCCATTCTGGTGCATCCCGAATCTCCGACGTCGGTGATCGAGCTGGCTGACGCGGTGGGCTCTACCAGCCAGTTGATCGCGGCGGCACAACGTTTACCGAACAAAACCTTTATCGTGGCGACCGACCGCGGCATCTTCTACAAGATGCAGCAGTTGTGCCCGGACAAAGTGTTTGTGGAGGCGCCTACGGCCGGTAACGGTGCTGCGTGTCGTAGTTGCGCACACTGCCCGTGGATGGCGATGAACACGCTGGAGCGCACCCTGCAGTGCCTGCGCGAGGGCAGCAACGAGATCTTCGTCGAGCCTTCCGTGATCCCCCACGCCGTGAGGCCGCTCAAGCGCATGCTGGATTTCACCCAGGCTGCACGCCTGAAGCTGGCCGGTAACGCATAGTCGAACGCGAAAAAAACAGGGAGGGAGGGGCTTGCTCCTCCCGCATTTTGAGCCCGTTCAGGCGGCGGGTTATCTTTTTTGCTTCGGAATCCGCACCAGCTGGGTGTCGGAATAGATGTCATGCCAGCTGCGTTTGTGCTTGTCGAACAGCGACCAGATAAACCCCAGCCCTACACACAACCACGACGCAATTGACACCACAAAGCGCAGCAGCGCCTGCCACAGGCTGATCCGCGAGCCGTCGGCATTCTGCACGCGCACGCCCCACACCTGCATGCCCAGGGTCTGCCCGGAATGGGTCCAGAATTTGGCGAAAAACCCGAACAGTACAAATAACAGAATCGTCGACAGTAATGGGTCTCCATCCAATGCGCCGGATTCGGTAAGCGTGCGCATCCTGGCTTCACCCACGAACGCGATCCAGATCAGTTTGTAGATGAACGCAGTGACGATCATCAGTGCGGTGCACAACAGGAAGTCATAGAACATCGCTGCCAGACGACGGCCCAGGCCCACGGCGGGGAATTCGCCTTGGGGGCTCAGCAAGGGTTTGGACATGGCAGGGCTCTCGGAAGAAAAAAGCCATTTTACGGAATTGCGCCCATAAAAAAGCCCCTGATGTCATATCAGGGGCTTTTTGTCGCAGAGGGAATCAGCCCTCTGCCTGAACTTCGTCAGCCTGCATGCCTTTCTGGCCTTGCACCGCAACGAAGGTCACTTTCTGGCCTTCTTTCAGGCTCTTGAAGCCGTTGCCCTGAATAGCGCGGAAATGCACGAACAGATCCGGACCGCTTTCTGGAGTGATAAAACCAAACCCTTTCTCGTCGTTAAACCACTTGACGGTACCGCTCTGACGATCAGCCATTTTCTTATTTCCTTGACGCTAAAAAATTAATGACAGCCCCTTTCCACACGAAAGAGTACTGGGCTGGGTTGCAGGAAAGTAAGAGACGTCGAACGGGTTGTAGCACAACTACTTCAGCTACTGCCCAGGTCCAGGTTCCAAGCGACCCATGCAAACACAGTGGGCAAACTCTACGCCAACTAATGCGGAAAAAACAAGCCCCGCTCATAGCCCCGTGTTTGCTTGGCTTCGTGCCACTTCGATGAATATAAGTCCACAGGCTTATTCGATAGAATCACTCACTTGTTATAGGTCGAACCAAGTAATAATTCCTATCGTGAATGCACTGTTATATGGCGGTCGCGTTACAGTTTAGTGCGCGTTTACGCGACCTCCGTTACTTATAGAAACAGTTACTCAGCCGCGATAGTAGCGCTGTGGCACAAATGGCAATTTACTTACACGAACCGGCACCTTTTTCCCACGCACCAAGGCAAAGACTTGCGTGTCCAGAGCGGTGAAGGCGCTGTTCAGGTAACCCATGGCCAGGGGGGCGCCCAAGCTCGGGCCGAAGCCGCCGCTGCAGACATGGCCGATCACGGCGCCGTCTTCGCCGACCAGCTCAGCGCCTTCACGTACAGGCGTGCGCTCCTGAGGCAGCAGGCCCACGCGCTTGCGATCCACGCCGACTTGTTGCTGGGTGAAGATCCGATCAGCGCCCGGAAAACCGCCGGCACGCGCGCCGTCGGCGCGGCGTGCCTTGGAGATTGCCCATAGCAGGCTGGCTTCGATCGGCGTGGTCTCAGTATTCATGTCATGGCCGTAGAGGCACAGCCCGGCTTCCAGGCGCAGGGAATCGCGGGCGCCCAGGCCGATGGGTTGCACTTCGGTCTCGGCCAACAGGCTGCGCGCCAGGCTTTCGGCGCTCGCGGCCGGCACGGAAATTTCAAAACCGTCTTCGCCGGTGTAGCCGGAGCGGCTGACATAGCAATCCACACCCAGCAGGCGCACGGCGGCGAACTGCATAAACGTCATCCTGGTCACTTCCGGCGCCAGGCGCGCCAGCACCTTCACCGCCGCCGGGCCTTGCAGAGCCAGCAGGGCACGCTCTGCAAACAACGGCTCGATGGTGCATTGGTCGCCGATGTGCTTGCGCAGGTGAGCCAGGTCCTGATCCTTGCAGGCCGCGTTGACCACCAGGAACAGTTCGTCGTTACCCAGGTTCGCCACCATCAGGTCATCGAGGATGCCACCCTGATCGTTGGTAAACATCGCGTAGCGCTGCATGCCCACCGGCAGGTCAATGATGTCGACCGGTACGAGGGTTTCCAGGGCCTTGGCGGCATTGGCGCCGGTCAGACGGATCTGACCCATGTGGGACACATCGAACAACCCGGCCTGATCACGGGTGTGCTGGTGTTCCTTCATCACACCCAGCGGGTATTGCACCGGCATGTCGTAGCCGGCAAAGGGCACCATGCGGGCGCCAAGCTCGATGTGCAGGGCATGCAATGGGGTTTTCAACAGGGTTTCGGTGGACATGTTCAGCTCCTGAAAAACATATTGCCGCGCCTTCGGGCGTCAGCACTCGATAATGTTGACTGCCAAACCGCCACGGGCGGTTTCTTTGTATTTGCTCTTCATATCGGCGCCGGTCTGGCGCATGGTGCGGATGACCTTGTCGAGGGATACGAAATGTTGCCCGTCACCGCGCAAAGCCATGCGCACCGCGTTGATCGCCTTCACCGAGCCCATCGCGTTGCGCTCAATGCAGGGCACTTGCACCAGGCCGCCAATCGGGTCGCAGGTCAGGCCAAGGTTGTGCTCCATGCCGATCTCGGCGGCGTTTTCCACTTGCGAAACACTGCCGCCCAGCACTTCGCACAATGCGCCGGCGGCCATGGAGCAGGCCACGCCGACTTCGCCCTGACAGCCGACTTCGGCGCCGGAGATCGACGCATTTTCCTTGTACAGGATGCCGATGGCGGCAGCGGTGAGCAGAAAACGCACCACGCCGTCTTCGTTCGCTCCTGGGATAAAGCGCATGTAGTAATGCAGCACCGCCGGAATGATTCCGGCCGCACCGTTGGTGGGCGCTGTGACCACGCGCCCGCCGTTGGCGTTTTCTTCGTTGACCGCCAGGGCATACAGGTTGACCCAATCAAGCACCGACAACGGATCGCGCAACGCCGATTCCGGGTTTTTGCACAGTTGACGATGCAGGGCTGCCGCGCGGCGCTTGACCTTCAACCCCCCGGGCAAAATGCCTTCGTTGCGACAGCCAGCGTCAACACAGTCCTGCATGACCTGCCAGATCTTCAGCAGGCCGGCCCGGGTTTCCGCCTCCGGACGCCATGCGCTTTCGTTGGTCAGCATCACCTGGCTGATGGACAACCCGTACGTCGCGCAATGCCCCAGCAGATCCTTGGCACTCTTGAATGGAAAGGTCAGCGGTGTGGCGTCTTCAACAATCCGGTCAGCGCCGGCGGCCCCTTCATCCACCACAAAGCCCCCGCCGACCGAGTAATACTCGCGGCTGCGGATTTGTAGACCGGCGGCATCGAAAGCGCGAAAGATCATGCCGTTGGGATGATAGGCGAGGGGTTTGCGGATCATCGCCAGGTGTTCTTTCTCGTTGAACGCGATGCGGTGTTCGCCGAGCAGATTCAAACGGCCATCGCTGCGCATCTGTGTCAGGCGCGTGGCGACGGTTTCAGTATTCACGGTGTCCGGGTGTTCGCCTTCCAGGCCCAGCAGCACGGCTTTGTCGCTGCCGTGGCCTTTGCCGGTGGCGCCCAGCGAGCCATAGAGTTCCACCTTGACGCTGGTGGTGGCGCTCAACAGGCCGTCGCGCTTGAGCCCCTCGACGAATCGAGCGGCGGCGCGCATCGGGCCGACGGTGTGGGAACTGGAGGGGCCGATGCCAATCTTGAACAGGTCGAACACGCTTAAAGACATGAGTGGTTCTCCGGTTTCTTGTTATAGGAGCAGCGGCAAGCTCCAAGCCACAAGCTGCAAGAAAGAGCCATTCGGCTTTTAACTTGCAGCTGGTAGCTTGCCGCTTACAACTGCTTTAGGCATAAAGCTCGATCGACGGGCACGCACACACCAGGTTGCGATCGCCAAACACGTTGTCGACCCGGCCAACCGGTGGCCAGTACTTGCCGTCGATCAACGAGGCCACCGGGTACACCGCCTGTTCACGGCTGTACGGGTGGCTCCATTCGCCCACCAGTTCGGCCGCAGTGTGTGGCGCGTTCTTGAGCGGGTTGTCGTCTTTATCCAGGGTGCCGTTTTCCACCGCGCGAATTTCTTCGCGGATGGCGATCATCGCGTCGCAGAAACGGTCCAGCTCTTCCTTGGATTCGCTCTCGGTCGGTTCGATCATCAGGGTGCCCGCCACCGGGAACGACATGGTCGGGGCATGGAAACCAAAGTCGATCAGACGCTTGGCCACGTCATCCACGCTGATGCCGCTGCTGTCCTTGAGCGGGCGCAGGTCCAGGATGCACTCGTGCGCCACCAGGCCGTTGCTGCCGGTGTACAGCACGGGGTAGTGCTCTTCGAGGCGACGGGAAATGTAGTTGGCGTTCAGGATCGCCAACTGCGAAGCGCGCTTGAGGCCCGCGCCGCCCATCATGCTGATATACATCCATGTGATCGGCAGGATGCTCGCGCTGCCGAATGGCGCCGCGCACACCGCGCCTTCCTTGCGTTCCATGGCCGCATGGCCCGGCAGGAATGGCGTGAGGTGCGATTTGACGCCAATCGGGCCGACGCCCGGGCCGCCACCGCCGTGGGGAATGCAGAACGTTTTGTGCAGGTTCAGATGGGACACATCGCCGCCGAACTTGCCCGGTGCGCACAGGCCGACCATGGCGTTCATGTTGGCGCCGTCGATGTACACCTGGCCGCCGTTGTCGTGGATGATCGCGCAGATTTCGCGGATGCCTTCTTCGAACACGCCGTGGGTGGACGGGTAGGTGATCATCAGTGCGGCCAGGTGCTCGCGATGCTCGATGGCTTTAGCGCGCAGGTCTTCGATGTCGACGTTGCCACGGGCGTCGCAGGCGGTGACGACCACGCGCATACCGGCCATGTTGGCGGTGGCCGGGTTGGTACCGTGGGCCGACGAGGGGATCAGGCAGATATCGCGACGGGCTTCGCCACGGCTCTGATGGTAGGCACGGATCGCCAGCAGACCGGCGTATTCACCCTGGGAACCGGCGTTCGGTTGCAGGGAGATAGCATCGTAGCCGGTGGCTGCGCAGAGCATGGCTTCCAGGTCCGCGGTCAGTTGCTGGTAGCCGGCGCTTTGCTCGGCCGGAGCGAATGGGTGCAGGGCACCGAACTCGGCCCAGGTCACCGGGATCATCTCGCTGGCGGCATTGAGCTTCATGGTGCACGAACCCAGCGGGATCATGGTGCGGTCCAGCGCCAGGTCTTTGTCGGCCAGTTTGCGCAGGTAGCGCATCAATTCGGTTTCGGAGTGATAACGGTTGAACACCGGGTGGCTAAGGATCGCCGACTGACGCAGCAGCGTCGCCGGCAGGCAGCTGTCGACCTGGGCATCGAAGGCGGGCAGGGCCTTGCCGTCGGCGAAGATCGCCCACAGCGCCTGGATGTCGGCTTGGGTGGTGGTTTCATCGACCGACAGGCCGACCCGCTCGGCGTCGACCACCCGCAGGTTGATGCGCTGGGCACGGGCCTTGTCGTGAAGGGCGGCGGTGGCGGCACCGGTGTTGAGGGTCAGGGTGTCGAAGAAGTGCGCTTGCTCGACCTTAACGCCCAGAGCGGTCAGGCCCTTGGCGAGGATGGCGGTCAATTGGTGAATGCGCTGGGCGATCTGCGTCAGGCCTTTAGGGCCGTGGTACACCGCATACATGCTGGCGATGTTGGCCAGCAGCACTTGAGCGGTGCAGATGTTGGACGTGGCTTTCTCGCGGCGGATATGTTGCTCGCGGGTCTGCATGGCCAGGCGCAGGGCCGGCTTGCCGAAACGGTCCACGGACACGCCGACCAGACGGCCCGGCATGTCGCGCTTGAACGCATCCTTGGTGGAGAAGTAGGCGGCGTGCGGCCCACCAAAGCCCAGCGGTACACCGAAGCGTTGTGCGCTGCCGATGGCCACGTCGGCGCCGAGTTCGCCCGGTGGGGTCAACAGGGTCAGTGCCAGCAGGTCGGCAGCCACGGCCACCAGGGCGTTGGCGGCATGGAAGCGCTCGGTCAGCTCGCGGTAGTCGAACACATCGCCATTGCTGGCCGGGTATTGCAGCAGGGCGCCGAAGAATGGGCTGGCGTCGCTCAGTTCGCGTTCGTCGCCCACCACCACGTCGATGCCCAATGGCTCGGCACGGGTGCGCAGCACGTCAAGGGTCTGCGGGTGGCTGTGGATCGAGGCGAAGAAGGCATTGCTGCCTTTGTTCTTGCTCAAGCGCTTGCAGAAGGTCATGGCTTCGGCGGCGGCGGTGGCTTCGTCGAGCAGCGATGCGTTGGCGATCGGCAGGCCGGTGAGGTCGCTGATCAGGGTCTGGAAATTCAGCAGCGCTTCCAGGCGGCCCTGGGAAATCTCCGGCTGGTAGGGGGTGTAGGCGGTGTACCAGGCCGGGTTTTCCAGGAGGTTGCGCAGGATCGGCGACGGCGTGTGGCAGTTGTAGTAACCCTGGCCGATGTAGGTCTTGAACAGTTGGTTCTGGCCGGCGATGGCTTTGATCCGCGCCAGCGCCTCGGCTTCGCTCAGGCCGTCTTCCAGGCCGAGCACGCTGGTGCCCTTGATGCTTTCCGGGATGACGCTGGCGCTCAGGGCTTCCAGGGAGTCAAAGCCCAGGCTGGCGAGCATGTGCTGCTCGTCTGCCTGGCGCGGGCCGATGTGGCGGGCGATGAATTCGTTGGCGGTGCTCAATTCAATGGTCATGGCGCGCTCCTCAGGCTTCAGCGTTGGCTTTGATCAGGCGGTCGTACGCATCCTGATCCAACAGCTTAGCCACTGCATTGGCATCGGCCGGTTTAAAGCGGAAGAACCAACCTTCGCCCAGTGGGTCTTCATTGACCAGTTCCGGGCTGTCACTGAGTTTGTCGTTCACTTCGAGCACGTCACCGTCCAACGGCATGTACACGCCGCTGGCGGCTTTGACCGATTCGACGGTGGATGCTTCGGCGCCCTTATCGTAAGTCTGCAACTCCGGCAGTTGTACGAAAACCACATCACCCAGCGCGTTCTGAGCGAAAGCGGTGATGCCCACGGTGACGCTGCCATCGGCTTCGGCGCGCAGCCATTCGTGATCTTCGGTAAAACGCAACTCGCTCATGCAAACTCCTCAGGGCCAGAATTCGTCTGGTGGACGGGATTGGAATAATTAGGAGTTGCTTAGCAAAATCGCGGCCAATGTAATTTAATCTATAAAAATCAAAGGCTTAATAGAATTTGGCGGAAAGGGAGACGCTTTAGCTGTAGCGATTTCGCTACAGCTGGGCTGCTGAAAAAAAGCCTATGTGGATCAAAGCCTTGCATGGCGCGCAAAAAACAGGGTTGTAGCGATATCGTTACGCTGTAGCGCTTTCAGTACAGTGAATGTCGTTCTCAGACCAAACCCTGGCAATGCACACAATGTGGGAGGGGGCTTGCCGGTGTTCCATAGTCAACTCCCCTGCACCCGATGTCAGGGCTTGTTGGGAATACCGTACTTGCGCAGTCGATGGGCAATGGCCGTGTGCGAAGTTTGCAGGCGGCTGGCCAGTTGGCGCGTCGAGGGGTAGCTGGTGTAGAGCTTTTCGAGTAGGTCGCGCTCGAAGTCTTCCACGGCCTGTTCCAGGCTGTCGACCTCACCATCGCTCTGACGCGCGACGGAGGTGCCGGCGATATCCAGGTCGCCGATGTCCACCAGGCTGCTTTCGCAGATCGCCGCCGCGCGAAAGATCACGTTCTGCAACTGGCGCACGTTGCCCGGCCAGCGGTTGCCCAGCAGCGCCGGGTAGGTGCCGGGCGCCAGGCGGCACACCGGACGCTGGATCTGCGCGCAGGCCTGCTGCATGAAATAGCGCGCCAGCAGCAGAATGTCCTGACCACGTTGGCGCAGGGGCGGCACTTCCACGTTGAGCACATTGAGGCGATAGAACAGGTCTTCGCGGAAGGTGCCCTCGCTGACCATTTTTTCCAGGTCGCGGTGCGTGGCGCTGAGGATGCGCACGTTGACCTTCACCTCACGGTCGCCACCGACGCGCCGGAAGCTGCCGTCGTTAAGAAAACGCAGCAATTTGGCTTGCAGGTACGGTGACATTTCGCCGATTTCATCGAGAAATACCGTGCCCTGGTTGGCCAGCTCCATGAGCCCCGGTTTGCCGCCGCGCTGCGCGCCGGTAAAGGCGCCGGGGGCGTAGCCGAACAATTCGCTCTCGGCCAGGTTTTCCGGCAGCGCCGCGCAGTTCAACGCCAGGAACGGCGCACTGGCGCGTGCGCTGATGGCGTGGCAGGCGCGGGCCACCAGTTCCTTGCCGGTACCGGTTTCGCCCTGGATCAACAACGGCGCGTCCAGCGCCGCCACCCGTTGTGCGCGGGCCTTGAGCGTGCGGATGACCGGGGACTCGCCCAGCAGCGCATCGAAGCCTTCGGCATGGTCGTGGTGCAGGGCCGACAGTTGTTCGCCGATGCGGTTGGGCTGGTAGAGGGTGAGCAGGGCGCCGGCGTCGGTGATGGGTGTGGCGTCAAGCAACCAGGTTTGGCCATTCACGCTGATTTCGCGCAGCGGCAGGCGAAAGCCCACCTCCAGCAAGGTCTCCAGCAGGGCCGCGTCATTGAGCAGCGCGCTGATGCTTTCGCCGGCCGGTTCGCGCCCGTACAGCGCGATCAACGCCGGGTTGGCCAGCAGGATCTTGCCGGCGCTGTCCACGGCCAGCACCGGGTCGGTCATGGCGGCCAGCAGGGCGTCGAGTTGCAGGTGGCGGCGTTGGCCGGGGAGGATGTCCACCACGGTCACTGCCTGCACGCCCTGCACGCTGAACAGCGCGTCACGCAGTTCTTCAAGTACTTCGGCACTCAACGTCGGTGCATCGATATAGACGTTGGGCGGCACCATTTCCACCGCATCCAGGTTGAGGTTACGCCCACCGAGCAAGGCCAGGACTTCCTGGGTAATGCCGACGCGGTCGATGAAGCTGACGTGGATACGCATGAGGTGGCGTTGGATTCTGGGATGCGGAGGGTGCCCAGTATGCCTTGCAGGCGATAGAGATCAAACTGGGAGGGAGCTTGCCCCTCCCACAGATCGAACGGTAGTGGGTCAGCGCGACCGGATTATCCCAGGTGTTCGGGTTTGACCGGATCGCCCGATTTCACGTCCAACTGATGCCGCACGTCCTCGAACATCAGGTCGTACTGCTTGTGCATTGAGCCATTGAGTACGGCCATCTTCGGCATCCCATATTTCTGCGCAATGTTCATCGCATGCCGGGCAAAGTCGAAGGCCTGGTCTTTGGGCAAAAAGAACTCTTCCTTGAGGTCCTGGCCCTGGACCGAACCGTGCAGTTTGAACAGCATGCCCTTACCTTCCTTTGGGTCCTGGCTGACTTCGTAATCGATGCACAGGTTGTAGCTGTAGTCATCCTTGTTCAACGCGTGGCGTTCGACGTGCAAGTGTCCCGGTTCAAAGGTAGCCATAGGCGAATCTCCTCTACTTCACAGATAGGTGATGCCAGGTGTCGCCGTGCTGATGCGCGTACCGGCGGTGCCCTGGACGATGGCTTCGATGTCCGAGAGTGAACCGATCACGGCGGTTTTGCCAGTGCGGCGGGCGAACTCGCAGGCGGCCTGTACCTTGGGCCCCATGGAGCCGGCGGCGAAGCCGAGTTTTTCCATGTCGTCGGGGTGGGCCTGGCCGATGGCCTTCTGGGTCGGCTTGCCATAATCGATAAAGGCTGCGTTGACGTCGGTGGCGATCACCAGCAAGTCCGCGTCCAGTTGTGTGGCCAGCAGCGACGAGCACAGGTCTTTGTCGATCACGGCCTCGATGCCCTGCAGTTTGCCGTCTTCGCCATACATCGTCGGGATGCCGCCGCCGCCGGCGCAGATCACGATGGCGCTTTTTTCCAGCAGCCACTTGATCGGGCGAATTTCAAAGATGCGTTTGGGGCGTGGGCTGGCGACCACGCGGCGGTATTTATCGCCGTCCGGGGCAATCGCCCAGCCTTTTTCAGCGGCGAGTTTTTCCGCTTCGTCCTTGGAATACACGGGGCCGATGGGCTTGGTGGGGTGCTTGAACGCCGGGTCGTTGGCGTCGACTTCCACCTGGGTGAGCAGGGTGGCGAACGGCACTTCAAAGTCCAGCAGGTTGCCCAGCTCCTGTTCGATGATGTAGCCGATCATGCCTTCGGTCTCGGCGCCCAGCACGTCCAGCGGGTAGGGCGAGACGCTGGTGTAGGCCGCCGCCTGCAACGACAGCAGGCCGACCTGCGGGCCATTGCCGTGGGCGATCACCAGCTCGTTGCCGGGGTGGATCTTGGCGATCTGTTCGGTGGCGATGCGGATATTGGCGCGTTGGTTGTCCGCGGTCATGGGTTCACCACGGCGGAGCAGGGCGTTACCGCCCAGGGCTACGACGATGCGCATAAAGAATGTCCTTCCAAAGTTCGATGTTGCGAACACAGGACCAATGTGGGCGGGGGCAGGCCCCTCCCACACTTCACCCGTGTAGCCTTTAGATATCCGCCAGCGCCGATACCAGAATCGCCTTGATGGTGTGCATGCGGTTTTCCGCCTGCTCAAAGGCGATGTTGGCCGGCGACTCGAACACCTCTTCGGTCACCTCCACACCATTGGCCAGGTTCGGGTAGCGCGCGGCGATGTCTTTGCCGACCTTGGTTTCGCTGTTGTGGAACGCCGGCAGGCAGTGCATGAATTTCACCCGAGGGTTGCCCGAGGCTTTCATCATCTGGGCGTTGACCTGGTACGGCAGCAGTTGCTCGATGCGCTCGTCCCACGCTTCCACCGGTTCGCCCATGGACACCCAGATATCGGTGTGGATGAAGTCCACGCCTTTCACGGCTTCTTTGGGGTCTTCGGTGATGGTGATGCGTGCGCCACTTTCTTCAGCGAAAGCCTGGCACTGCTTGATGAAATCTTCGTGCGGCCACAGGGCCTTCGGCGCGCCGATGCGCACGTCCATGCCGAGCTTGGCGCCGATCATCAGCAGCGAGTTGCCCATGTTGTAGCGCGCGTCGCCCAGGTAGGCGTAGCTGATGTCATGCAGCGGTTTGTCGCTATGTTCGCGCATGGTCAGTGTGTCGGCGATCATTTGGGTGGGGTGGAACTCGGCGGTGAGGCCGTTGAACACCGGCACGCCGGCAAACTTGGCCAGTTCTTCGACGATTTCCTGTTCGAAGCCACGGTACTCGATGGCATCGAACATCCGGCCAAGCACGCGCGCGGTGTCTTTCATGCTTTCTTTGTGGCCGATCTGCGACGACACGGGGTCGATGTAGGTGACGTGCGCGCCCTGGTCATGGGCCGCCACTTCGAACGCGCAGCGGGTGCGGGTGGAGGTTTTTTCGAAAATCAGCGCGATGTTCTTGCCTTGCAGGTGCGGACGCTCAGTGCCGGTGTACTTGGCGCGCTTGAGGTCGCGGGACAGGTCCAGCAGGTAATGCAGCTCACGGGTGGTGTGGTGCATCAGCGACAGCAGGCTGCGGTTGCGCATATTGAAAGCCATGATGGATCTCCTTCTGTTTAGGTTATCCCCATGGCCGGCGCCTTATGAGCGGCGGCCATGGCTTGAAATTAGTAGTCGATTGGGTCGCGGATGATCGGGCAGGTCATGCAGTGGCCGCCGCCACGGCCACGGCCGAGTTCACCGGCGCTGATGGTGATGACTTCCACGCCGGCCTTGCGCAGCAGGGTATTGGTGTAGGTGTTGCGGTCGTAGCCGATTACCACGCCCGGCTCCACGGCCACCACGTTGTTGCCGTCGTCCCACTGCTCGCGCTCGGCGGCAAAGCTGTTGCCGCCGGTCTCGACCACGCGCAGGGCCTTGAGGTTGAGCGCCGCGGCCACGGTCTCGACGAAGTTGGTTTTTTCCCGCTGGATATCGATACCGTGCGGCTTGCTCTCGTCAGGACGCAGGGTAAACGGCACGATCTGATTGACCACTTCGGGGAAGACGGTGACCAGGTCGCGGTCGCAGAAGCTGAACACGGTGTCCAGGTGCATCGCTGCGCGGGACTTCGGCAGGCCGGCGACGATCACGCGCTCCACGGCGTTGTTCTTGAACAGGTTGCGCGCCAGCTGGCCGATGGCCTGGTGGGACGAGCGCTCGCCCATGCCGATCAATACCACGCCATTGCCGATCGGCATCACGTCACCGCCTTCAAGCGTGGCGGCGCCATGCTCCTGGTCAGGGTCGCCGTACCAGATCTGGAAGTCGGCGTTGGTGAACTCGGGGTGGAATTTGTAGATGGCGCTGGTCAGCAGGGTTTCCTGACGTCGCGCCGGCCAGTACATCGGGTTGAGGGTCACGCCGCCGTAGATCCAGCAGGTGGTGTCGCGGGTGAACTGAGTGTTGGGCAGCGGCGGCAGGATGAAGCTGGAGTGGCCGAGGAATTCGCGGAACATCTCGATGGTGCGGCCACCGAAGCTGCTCGGCAGGTCATCGGCCGACACGCCGCCGATCAGGAACTCGGCGATTTTGCGCGGCTCCAGGCTGCGCAGCCAGGAGCCGACTTCATCGACCAGGCCCAGGCCTACCGTGTTGGCGGTGATCTTGCGCGCCAGGATCCAGTCCAGCGCCTCGGGGAGGGCGACGATATCGGTCAGCAGGTTGTGCATTTCCAGCACATCAATGTCCCGCTCGCGCATCTTGGTGACGAAATCGAAATGGTCGCGCTTGGCCTGCGCCACCCACAGCACGTCATCGAACAGCAGTTCATCGCAGTTGTTGGGGGTCAGCCGCTGGTGGGCCAAACCGGGGGAGCACACCATGACTTTGCGCAGTTTGCCGGCTTCGGAGTGGACGCCGTACTTCACTTTTTCCGTGGTCATTTCAGATCCTCCAATGAACAACAATTACAAGGTCAGGAAGCCGTCGTAGAGCCCGTAGGCAGCCACCAGGGCGCCTATGACTACCGCGGCGAAAATCAGCTTCTCGACGTTGGTGAAAATCGGTTTGCCCAGTTCATGCTTGGCCTTGGCGAACAGAATCGCGCCGGGCGCATAGAGCAGGGCGGACAGCAGCAGGTACTTGATGCCGCCGGCGTAGAGCAGCCAGATCGCGTAGATCAGCGCGACGGCGCCGATGAACAGGTCTTTTTTGCGCTCGGCCAGGGCGTTTTCGTAGGTCTCGCCACGCACCGCCAGCAGCAGCGCGTAGGCCGCCGACCACAGGTAAGGCACCAGGATCATCGAGGTGGCGAGGTAGATCAGCGAGAGGTACGTACTGGCGGAAAACAGTGTGATTACCAGGAACAGCTGGACCATGGCGTTGGTCAGCCACAGTGCGTTGGTCGGCACGTGGTTGGCGTTTTCCTTGCGCAGGAACGCCGGCATGGTGTGGTCCTTGGCGGCGGCGAACATGATCTCCGCGCACAGCAGCACCCATGACAGCAACGCGCCCAGCAGCGAGATAATCAGGCCGACGCTGATCAACACCGCGCCCCAGTGGCCGACCACGTGCTCCAGCACAGCGGCCATCGATGGGTTCTGCAGCTTGGCCAGTTCCGGTTGGGTCATGATGCCCAGGGACAGCACGTTCACCAGCATCAGGAACAACAGCACCGTGATGAACCCGATCACGGTGGCCTTGCCCACGTCACTGCGTTTTTCAGCGCGTGCCGAGAAGATGCTCGCGCCCTCGATGCCGATGAACACCCATACGGTGACCAGCATCATGTTGCGCACCTGGTTCATCACACTGCCCAGGTCCGGGTTTTTCACGCCCCAGATGTCAGCGGTGAAGATGTCCAGCTTGAACGCGAACAGGGCGATCAACACGAACAGCACCAGCGGCACCACCTTGGCGACGGTGGTCACCAGGTTGATGAACGCCGCTTCCTTGATGCCGCGCAGCACCAGGAAATGCACGGCCCACAGCAACACCGAGGCGCCGATCACCGCCGCTGGCGTATTGCCTTCGCCGAAGATCGGAAAGAAATAGCCCAGGGTGCTGAATAACAGCACGAAGTAGCCGACGTTACCCAGCCAGGCGCTGATCCAATAACCCCAGGCCGATGAGAAGCCCATGTAGTCGCCAAACCCGGCCTTGGCGTAGGCGTACACGCCGCCGTCGAGGTCGGGCTTGCGATTGGCCAGGGTCTGGAACACGAATGCCAGGGTCAGCATGCCGATCGCGGTAATGACCCAGCCGATCAATACCGCGCCCACATCGGCGCTCGCGGCCATGTTTTGCGGCAGTGAAAAGATGCCGCCGCCGATCATCGAACCGACGACAAGTGCAACCAGGGCGCCTAATCGAAGTTTTCCGGGAGATTCAGACATTGCATGACTCCAATGCAGGAGAAGAGAGGCCACAGAATAAATCCGTAAGCTGATCAAACAGCTGACTCAGATCACTTCATTGGCACATTCCATTGCGAATTAATGACTTAACGGCGACCCTGTACGCACGGATTTTCCCGCAGAGGCTTGTTCCAGAGCGCTTTGTGCGTTGGAATTAATCATTTAGTGCAAGGCATGGGGTTTGAAGCTAGACGGGATTGCCAAATGTGCAAACTTTTTCGACGCTGACCGCGAACAAGCGCGCAATGATTTAAAGTGTGCGCCGTATTTAAATTCTAAATAAGCCTAAACTCGAACATCTGTCATGCGCTTGCGTTATGAGCATGGCGAAATAGTGGCGCCGTAAACAAGCGCTACACTCGCTTAGTTAAATTAAGTTGGGTGCACAGTTGTCGACTCAAGTGGTTATTCAGTCAGGAGTACTCATGTCTCAAACAAGCGAGAAACTTCGCCTCAGCGGCCTGATCGCGCTGGTGGTGGGGTCCATGATCGGTGGGGGAATTTTCTCGTTGCCGCAGAACATGGCGGCACGTGCCGAAGTGGGCGCGGTGTTGATCGGCTGGGCGATCACTGCCGTGGGCATGCTGACCCTGGCCTTCGTGTTCCAGACCCTGGCCAACCGCAAACCGGAGCTGGACTCCGGGGTGTATGCCTACGCCAAGGCCGGCTTTGGCGACTACATGGGCTTCTCATCGGCCTGGGGTTACTGGATCAGCGCCTGGATGGGTAACGTCGGCTACTTCGTCTTGCTGTTCAGCACCCTCGGCTATTTCTTCCCGGCCTTCGGTCAGGGCAACACCCCGGTGGCCATCGGCTGCGCTTCGTTGTTGCTGTGGGCTGTGCATTTCCTAGTGCTGCGCGGCATCAAGGAAGCGGCGTTCATCAACCAGATCACCACCATCGCGAAAATCGTCCCGCTGCTGATGTTTATCGTGATCGCCGCCGTGGCGTTCAAGGCTGACGTGTTCACCCGGGATATCTGGGGCCTGGGCAACCCGCAGATCGGCGGGGTGGTGGAGCAGGTGCGCAACATGATGCTGGTCACCGTGTTTGTGTTTATCGGCATTGAAGGCGCCAGCGTGTATTCGGCGCGGGCCGAGAAACGTGCCGACGTAGGGCGAGCCACGGTGATCGGTTTTCTCGGCGTGCTGGCGCTGTTAGTGCTGGTGAATGTGCTGTCCCTGGGTATCATGAGCCAGCCGGAGTTGGCGGGGCTGCAGAACCCGTCGCTGGCCGGGGTGCTTGAGCGCATCGTCGGGCCGTGGGGCGCGCTGTTGATCAGCGTCGGGCTGGCAGTGTCGCTGCTCGGTGCGTTGCTGTCCTGGGCACTGTTGTGCGCGGAAATTCTGTACGCCACGGCCCATGACAAGACCATGCCGGCGTTCCTCAAAAAGGAAAACGCCAACCAGGTGCCGGTCAACGCGCTGTGGCTGACCAACCTGATGATCCAGGCATTCCTGGTGATCACGCTGTTTTCCCACAGCACCTACACCAAGCTGATCTACCTGGCTTCTTCGATGATTCTGGTGCCGTACCTGTGGTCGGCGGCGTACGCAGTGTTGCTGAGCGGGCGCGGCGAGACCTATCAAGACGCGCCCCGCGAGCGCCTCAAAGACTTGCTTATCGGCCTGATTGCCCTCGGTTATGCGATCTGGCTGCTGTATGCCGGAGGTCTGAAGTACCTGCTGTTGTCGGCGTTGCTCTATGCGCCCGGTGTGATCCTGTTCGCCCTGGCCAAGCGCGAACAGGCTCTACCGTTGTTTACCCATGTGGAAAAAGGCATTTTCAGCTGCGTGATCGCCGGCGCGGGCCTGGCGGCATACGGGTTATACAGCGGGGTATTGTCATTGTGACGGGCAGCCGTACGCCTGGACGGTCGATCACCACTGTGGCCGATGTGAACCCAATTCTACGGCCGGCCGATCCCATTGTAGCGGTGTGCCGTTGATGCTCACGGGGGGCAGCAGCCGGTGCGCCGGGCCCCAATGGGTGTGTTCGACCAGCAGCCCCAGGTCGCCTGGCTCCTCGGGCCTCAGCGCCGGTTCCTGCGGCACTTGCCCTGCTTCCATCAGCAGCTTTGCCGTACGCGCCAGGGACAAGCGCACCGATCCACCACGTCCGGACTGCAAGCGTTCGCGCAATGCCTGCAGCGCGCTGGCGGCCATGAGGTAGCCGGTGCCGTGGTCCAGCGCCTGCACTGGCAACGGCAGCGGTTTGTCCGCCTGTTGCCAGGCCATGCCCGCCTCGGCGATGCCGCAGCTCATCTGCACCAGGCTGTCGAAGCCGCGGCGGTTGCGCCATGGGCCGCTCCAGCCATAGGCGTTAAGGCTCACGTCGATCAGGCCGGGGGCCAGGCGTTGCAGGCTGTCGGCGCTGTAGCCCAAGCGTTCGAGGGCGTCGGCGCGATAACCGTGGAACAAAAGGTCGGCGTCCTTGAGTAAGGCTTCGAACAGCTGCCGACCATCCTGGGTTTTCAAATCCAGCCGCGCGCAGCGTCTGCCCAGGGTCATTTCCGGCACCACACCCGGTTCGTCCCAGGTCGGCGAGTCGATGCGCAGCACATCCGCCCCCAGCCCGGCCAGGAAGCGACTGGCCACCGGGCCGGCCAGGACGCGGGTCAGGTCCAGCACCTTGAGCCCTGCCAGCGGGCGGGCCACCGAGCCGCGCCAGGGTTTGGCCGTGGTGGCCGCAAACGTCTGACGCTGCACCAGCGCCTCGGCATTCACCGCCTGCCCTTGGGGATGTTGCTGCCAGGCCGACCCGGTACGCATCTGCGCGGCACAACCGCCGGCCTCGACCATTGCCTGCTCCAGTTCCGCGGCCTTCCAGGCGGCGACCTTGCCGTCCATCTCGGTGCGATCACGGACCTGGCCCAGCACCTGCTCGGCGGCGGCACGGTGATGGGGCGCGTTGGTGTGCAGACGAATCCAGCCGTCGGCGCTGGCGTAATCGCCGGCCACCGGGTCCCACAGCGGCGGCACATGCCAGCCCAGCGGGCGCAGTGAGGACGAGAACCACCAGGACGCCAGACGTCGGTCCACGCTGACGTCGGGCAGGCGGCCGGTCTGTTGCCGGATCAGCTCGGCCACGGCCTGGCCGGCGGCGCCGAGGCTGGCGCAGGCCAGGTCGGTCACGGCGAAGGCCGAGGGCAGGGCGCCGGCGCCGGTCAGAGGCAGCGGCGTTTGCGGTAGATCGAGCGCGGCTTGGATGGAAGTCAGCAGGTCAGTCATCAAAGGCCCTCCGGGAGAAGGACCACTATAGAAGATCAGCCGGCGGGTGTGACAACCCCGGGTTGCAGCGGCAGGTCGAGGCTGGCGATAAAGCCGCCGGTCGGGTGATTGGCCAGCTCCAGGCTGCCGCCGTGGCGTTCCGCCGCTCGCCGTGCGATCGCCAGGCCCAGCCCGTGGCCCTGGGCGGTCTGGCCTGGGGCGCGGTAGAACGGCTCGCCCAGTTGGCTCAGGTGTTCGGCATCAACCCCGGGGCCGTGGTCGCGCACGCTGATCACAATGCGCTCACCCTGACGCTGGGCCTGTAATTCGATGGGCTGGCCCGCAGGGTTGAAGCGCTGGGCATTGCGCAGCAGGTTATCCACCGCCCGCTCGATCATGGTCGGCCAGCCCTTGAGGTGCAGGTCGGCGTCGGTGGTCAGGCGTACCACTTGGTCGGGTGCGCTGAGCTGGGCATCTTTTTGCAAGGTTTTGAGCAACGTGTTGAGGTCCACCTCTTCGGCGCTGGCGTTGTCGGCGTCAACGCGGGCCAATACCAGAATCTCGCTGATCAGCGCCTCCAGGCGGTCGCATTCGCGCGTCAGGCGCGGCCAGAGTCGCTCGCGTTCTTCGGGGCTGGCGCGTTCGGCCAGGGCCAGGGCGATACGCAGACGCGCCAGGGGCGAGCGCAGTTCGTGGGACACGTCGCGCAACAACTGGCGCTGGCTGCCGATCAGGCTTTGCAGGCGGGCGCCCATACGGTTGAAGTCGGTGGCTAATACGCCGAATTCATCGCGCCGATTGGCCAGGCGCGCCAGGCTGTTCTGTTGGTAGGTGGCCTGGCCCAGGTCGTGTACCGCGCCGCGCAGGCGGCTGAGCGGACGGGTAATGGACAAGGTGACGAACAGGCTGAACAGCGTCAGCACCACCAGGGCGATGGCCAGGGCGCTCAAGGGCCAGGCCAGGCTGCTGCGATGCCATTCGTCGAGTTCCGGATGAGGAATGCGGTAGATCAGCAAATAGGTGTCGCCGGTTTTGTCGCTGGTGTACTCGGCGGTCAGGCGGCGCCAGGGCAGGTGGCCGTCCTTGCTGTCGTTTTGCCGGGCTTCGAACGCCGCGGCGCGACGCGGAAAGGTGCCGCGCACCACCGGGTCGCCGCTTTCGTTCAGCACTTGCACATCAATGTGATACTGGCGCTTGCGTTGCTGCAGCAACTCCTGGGCCGCGTCCTCGCCCTGGGCCTCGTAGAGTTGAGTCCACTCCTGGGCCAGGTTGTTGAGGCCAGGGTGGCGGCTGAGAATCCATGCATCCTGATTGAGCATGTGCCCCAGCAGGATCGACAAACCGGCAACCAGGGCGATGGCCAGCCAGAAACTCGCCAGGATCCGCCAGAACAATGAACGCACAGGACACCCTCAAACAGGAAAAGCCCAGTGGCGTGGGCCACTGGGCTGGGAGATTAACGCCAGAGCATTATTGCGCTTTTTGCGGCTGTTGCGCTTTCCAGGCCTGGAATTGCTGCCACTCGGCCCGACGCTCGGCTTGTTTCTTGACGATCTCGTCGTACTTCTTCTGCTGGTCGGGCTTGAGCAGGTTACGGATATCGGCCTGGGTTTTCTGACGCCCGGCATCGATTTCATCCTGCATGGCTTTCTGGTCGGCGGCCGGGAGTTTGGCCAGGTACTTTTTGACCAGATCCTTGCGAGCGTGCCATTGATCGCCCATCAGCTTGCCGATCTGCTCACGCTGTTCTTTGCTCAGGTCCAGTTGGCTGAACGGACCGCCTTTGCCGCGCGGACCGTGTTCGCCGTGACCCGGGCCACCCATCATGTGGCCTTCAGGGCCGCCCATCGGGCCTGGTGTCGGGCCTTCCGGCATGGCCATGGCGACAGTGGGCAGGGCTGCGGCGAACATCAAAGCGATAAGGGTCTTGCGCATGGTGATTCTCCTGTCTCTATTCCGGTGAATCCGGATGTGAGTAGGTTACGCAGACCAAGGTCAGCGGCGGTCAGGTGTGGGTAAAGCTTCGGTAAAGAGCCATACGATGGGCGCTGACATAACTTAAGCGTGCTCTTTTGTAACAGCGCTGCCACGTTCGTCATGAATACGGGCATACTTCGGCGCCTTAGCTGTATGTATATACAGTTAAACTAAATATTGCAGGAACGAATGCTTGTACTTGTGTCAACTACAATTTGACGAGGGCTTGGCCCTATGCAACATTTGCCCTCAATTCAACCCACCAAAATGTTGAGTTCTAAACTTATAAGGGAGGCGTATGGAGTACAGAACTGCAGACGACGTCCTGCGCGCTCACTGGGATGGTCGCTTGCCGGTAAGTCCAAAGAACATTGCCGAGGCGATGGGAATAGAAGTTGAGGCGCTTACCCCGGATGAGCCCGAAAAGTGGCGTGCCACTGAAAGCGGGCATTATTCTTTTCGCGGTGGCAACCCGCTGATTACCTATAACTTCATGGACGCTCCGGTCAGGCAACGTTTCACTATTGCGCATGAGATCGGCCACCACGTATATGGCGACCTGGACGCGCCGCGAGACACCTCGGAGCAGTTCAGCGCCAAGTCGCGGGACCCCAGGGAAGTGGCGGCCAACCGCTTTGCCGCAGCGCTCCTGATGCCGGCGGCATTGGTCAAACATATGGTCATTGAGCAGCGAATCACCGATATCGCAAAGTTGGCCAGTGCGTTCGGGGTCTCTACGGCTGCGATGGAGTTCCGGCTCAAGGCGATTGGGCTTTTATGATTGATAGCAGCGACGATCTGTCTGGCGGCGAGGCTGATAATCCTGGCCTGATCAGTGACTATTTGAGAAGAGAAGCCTGGCGGTTCAGGTGGGAAAAGCGCCTGACCAATGTGACTGTCGCGTTAATCCTATTGTTTTACCTGGCGCTGCTGGGCTTCGTCTTTCTTGGGAATATTCGAATCTCAGCCGGTGTCTGGTATTTCTTCGCCGCCGTTCGCCCGCACAGCGCGGGAGATATTCCGATCATCGTGTCCCTCTCTACAGTGCCTACGCTGCTGCTTATTGCACTGTTGCGCTATTTCCATCATCGGCCCAAAGCTGACCAGGATGATTTACAGGCACCGTTGCCCATCAGCGTCGAGGCTGCCAAGGCAATAATAAAAGCTACTACGGACGCGATGAAAAACAATTGAGATGAACAGTGAGTAAATGCCCGGCCAACATGCCGGGCTTTTTAATCTACAGGCTGTAGTAATAGCCACGGCTGCGCAATGCCACGATGCGTGGCCGGCCATCAGGGTGCGGGCCGATCTTTTTGCGCAGGTTGCTCACGTGCATATCCAGGCTGCGGTCGTACAGGGTGAGCTTGCGGCCCAGGGCGATCTGCGCCAGTTCCTGTTTGTCCAACGGCTCGCCGGGCTGGCGAAGCAGGGCTTCGAGCAGGCGGCTCTCGGAAACGGTGAGGGTGAATTCCTGTTCATCGATGCTGACCACGCCGCGCACCGGGCTGAAACACAGGTCGCCCAGTTCGAGCTGGGTCGACACGGCGGCCGGGTGACTGCGGCGCAGCACAGCGCGCAGGCGTGCAGTCAGTTCCCGAGGGTCGCAGGGTTTGGCCAGATAATCATCGGCGCCCAGCTCCAGGCCGAGGATGCGGTCCAGCGGTTCGCCACGTGCCGAAAGCATCAGCACCGGCAACTCCGGGTGGTCGGTGCGTAACTGCTTGAGCAACTCCA
The DNA here is from genome assembly GCF_030209095.1 of Pseudomonas sp. lyk4-R2A-8. Taxonomy (NCBI): domain Bacteria; kingdom Pseudomonadati; phylum Pseudomonadota; class Gammaproteobacteria; order Pseudomonadales; family Pseudomonadaceae; genus Pseudomonas; species Pseudomonas sp. lyk4-R2A-8. The sequence continues at coordinate 95,143 of NZ_JARVSS010000015.1, read as the reverse complement.
GGCCGCTGCCGTCGGGCAGCATCACGTCCAGCACCACGGCAGCCGGGGCGCTGTCGGCCAAGGCCTTGCGCGCACTCAGGCCATCGTGACACGCACGCACCTGGAAGCCTTCCTGGCTCAACCAACTGGTCAGCAGCTCGCAGAGCTCCTGGTCATCATCTATCAGTAACAGCTCGCTCATGACTCACTCAATTTAGCCATTGTCGACGACGCCGGTGCCCGCCGCTGGCGAAGATCCCGCACAACAGGGCAATCAGAGCGACGGCGCCGCCGGTGACAAACCACTGTTGTTGCTCGGTCAGCCATCGGGTCAAGCCGCCGCCCTGTGCGTCTTTGAGTTGCTGGGCCAGGCGTTGGTTCTCTTGGCGAAGGCGGCTCAGTTGGGCGCTTTCGCGGGTCGCATCCGCGCTTTGCAGTTGCTTGCTCAGTTCTTCACGCTGCCGTTCGCTGTCTTTCAAGCGTTGCTGCAACTCGGTGATCTGGGCGCCGGCACTCAAGGACAAAGGCGTGGAGCCGCCGGTGTTTGAGGGGTCTTCCGCGTGGGCCTTGGCCCCGATCATTAACACTGCCAACAGACACAACTGACGTAAGCGCATCGGAACTCCTGATTCCACACGAATATTCAGAAAGTTGTCGGCAGGTTACCGGGAATAATGAGCAATTAGGAGTGTGCCGAACGCAATAGGTTCGGCACGCCTGCAGGTTAAGGCAGGACTTGCTTGAAAGGCTTGATCACCACGCTGTCATAGACGCCCGCCGCGACGTATGGGTCGGCGTCGGCCCAGGCCCTGGCTTCAGCCAGGGTTGGGAACTCGGCGACGATCAGGCTGCCGGTAAAACCGGCCTCGCCTGGGTCATTGCTCTCGATGGCCGGGTGCGGGCCGGCCAGCACCATACGCCCTTCGGCCTGCAGTTGCTTGAGGCGTTCGACATGGGCCGGGCGCACGGACATGCGTTTTTCCAGGGAGCGGGCAACATCGGTGGCAATGATGGCGTAGAGCATGTCAGTCCTCGGTTTTCGGCGTGGTGGGGTCGGTGTCATGCAGATGGCGCGACAGGTAGATGCCCTGGCCGATCAGGAACAGCACGGTCATGCCCAGGCTGCCGAACACTTTGAAGTCGACCCAGTAATCCTGGAATGTGAAGGCCACAAACAGGTTGGCGGCCCCACAGAAGATGAAAAACGCAATCCACGCCACGTTCAAGCGGGTCCAGACCGGCTCCGGCAGGGTCAGCGCATGGCCCATGATCCGCTTGATCAGCAGCCGATCGCCGATGAAGTGGCTGCCGATGAACGCCAGGGCGAACAGCCAATTCACCACCGGGGCTTTCCATTTCAAGAAGGTTTCGCTGTGGAACGCCAGGGTCAGGCTGCCGAAGACCAGGCACGCGACCAGGGTCAGCCATTGGCTTTTTTCCAGTTTGCGCTGGGAGATGAAGAGGGCGCCGTAGACCACAATGGAGCTGATGATCAGTACTGCGGTGGCGCTGTAGATGCCTCCGACGGTCAGCTCATGGCCGGCGATATCGATGACCCTGGGGTCGAGTTTGTAAACGATGAAAAACAGCAACAGCGGGATGAAGTCGATGAATTGTTTCACAGTAAGAGCCAGAAGCTGGATGTGTCGGCATAATAACAAACATCCTTGGCAGCGAAAGCGCCACCTGACTTGAGGTTACACACCCCCGTGAATGTTGATTTGCACTGCCACAGCACGGCCTCCGACGGCGCCCTGGCGCCCGCGGTACTGGTTGCGCGGGCATATGAGCACGGGGTGCGAGTCCTGGCGTTGACCGACCACGACACCCTTGAAGGCCTCGACGAAGCCCGCGCGGCGGCCCAGGCCCTGGGCATGCAACTGGTCAACGGCGTGGAATTGTCCTGCACCTGGGGTGGCGCCACTATTCATGTACTGGGCTACGGTTTCGATCAGCAGGCCGCGCCGCTGGTCAAGGCCATCGCCGATTTGCACGATGGGCGCTGGCTGCGGTCCGAAGAAATAAGCCGCAAGCTCAGCCTTAAAGGCATGCCTAACGCCCTCGACGGTGCGCGAGCCATCCAGCAGGAACTGGGCGACAGCGGCAACGCACCGGCCCGTCCGCATTTTGCGGACTGGATGGTGCGCGAAGGGTTTGTGCGAGACCGGGCCGAAGCTTTTCGTAAATGGCTGGGCGCCGGTAAGCTGGGTGACGTCAAGCAACACTGGCCAACCCTGGAGGACACCGTCGACACACTGCGGGCCTCCGGTGCCTGGGTCAGCCTGGCGCATCCCTGGCATTATGATTTCACCCGCAGCAAACGTCGCAAACTGATTGGCGACTATATTGGAGCGGGAGGCCACGCCATCGAAGTGGTCAACGGGCATCAACCCGCCGAACAGGTCGGCAGCCTGGCGATTCTTGCCCGCGAATTTGGTCTGCTGGTCAGTGCCGGCAGTGATTTTCATGGCCCAGGCGGCTGGTCCGAGATTGGCGAATATCGGCCCGTCCCGGAAGATTTGCCGCTCTTGTGGGGGCGATTCAAGCATGACCCCATTATTGCCACCGTCTGAACAGGTAGAGCACGTGAGTCAATTCTTCCAGATTCATCCGGAAAACCCCCAGCCACGCCTGATTAAACAGGCCGTGGAGATCATTCGCGCCGGCGGCGTAGTGATCTATCCAACGGATTCGTCCTACGCGATCGGTTGCCAGATCGGCGACAAAAGCGCAGTCGAGCGTGTCAGACGCCTGCGTCAGCTGGACGACAAGCACAACTTTGCGCTGATCTGCAGCGACCTGTCCCAACTGGGCCTGTTCGCCAAGGTCGATACCGGCACGTTTCGACTGCTCAAGGCGCACACGCCGGGGCCTTACACCTTTATTCTCAACGCTACCCGCGAAGTGCCGCGCCTGCTGCTGCACCCCAAGAAGCGCACCATCGGCCTTCGCGTGCCGGAACATCCGATTGCCCTGGCGCTGCTGGCCGAGCTGGGGGAGCCACTGATGAGCGTATCGCTGATCATGCCCGGTGAGACCGAGCCGCTGGAAGATCCGTACGAGATGCGTCAGCTCCTGGAAAAACAGGTGGACCTGATCATCGACGGCGGTTTCGGCGGCGCCAAGGCGTCCACCGTGATCAATCTGGCAGACGGCGAGCCGGAAGTGATCCGGATCGGCTGCGGCGACCCCGCGCCCTTCATGGCCGAGGCCTGAATGTCGGCCGTGGAAACCGTCGATCCCCAGGCAGGCGCCCAGCAGGAACTGCCGTTCGCCATGGTCTACGGCCAGGCGGTCATGGAAATGCCGCTGGACCTGTACATCCCGCCGGATGCGCTGGAAGTGTTCCTGGAAGCGTTCGAAGGCCCGCTGGACTTGCTGCTGTACCTGATTCGCAAGCAGAACATTAATATTCTCGATATCCCCGTGGCGGAAATCACCCGCCAGTACATGGGCTATGTCGAGCTGATGCAGTCGGTGCGCCTGGAACTGGCGGCCGAGTACCTGGTGATGGCCGCCATGCTCGCCGAGATCAAATCGCGCATGTTGCTGCCGCGTTCGGAGACAGTGGAGGCCGAAGAGGATGACCCGCGCGCCGAACTGATCCGACGTCTGCAGGAGTACGAACGCTTCAAGGCCGCCGCCGAGGGCATCGACGGTTTGAGCCGCGTCGGCCGCGACGTGGTGGTGCCCAAGCTCGACGCACCCGAGGCCCGCGCGCGCAAGCTGTTGCCGGACGTGAGCCTGGAGGAATTGCTGATGTCCATGGCCGAGGTGCTGCGCCGTGGCGACATGTTTGAAAGCCACCAGGTCAGCCGCGAAGCGCTGTCTACCCGCGAACGCATGAGCGATGTGCTGGAACGCCTTAAAGGCGGCGGTTTCGTGCCGTTTGTCGAGCTGTTCACCGCTGAAGAAGGGCGCCTGGGGGTGGTGGTGACCTTTATGGCGATCCTTGAACTGGTCAAGGAATCCTTGGTCGAGCTGGTCCAGAATGAGCCTTTTGCGGCTATCCACGTGCGGGCGCGAGCCGAATAAAGAGCTGAAACGATGAATCTGACTGAACCCCGCGAACTGGCGCCGCTGCTGGAGGCCTTTCTCCTGGCCTCGGGTAAGCCGCAGTCCCTGGAGCGCCTGTTCGAACTGTTTGAAGAGGCCGAACGCCCCGAGCCGCCGGTGTTCAAGAAGGCCCTGGAAATTCTGCGCAAATCCTGCGACGGCCGTGCCTTTGAACTGCGCGAAGTGGCGTCGGGTTATCGCTTGCAGATCCGTGAGAAATTTTCCCCCTGGGTTGGCCGATTGTGGGAAGAGCGCCCGCAGCGCTACTCGAGGGCGATGCTGGAAACCATGGCGTTGATCGCCTATCGGCAGCCGATTACCCGTGGCGAGATCGAGGATGTGCGCGGCGTGGCAGTCAACAGCCATATCGTCAAGACATTGCTGGAGCGTGAGTGGATTCGCATCGTCGGCTACCGCGACGTACCGGGAAAACCGGCGATGTTCGCCACCACCAAGGTGTTCCTGGACCATTTCAACCTGAAGAATCTCGACGACCTTCCGCCGCTTGCCGAATTGCGCGAAATGGAGGCCGAACCGGTTCTGGATTTCGACGACGCACCGGTGCCCGCGAGTTTGCAGGAACTGGCCGATGCCACGGCCGAGCCGGAAGAGCCGAAGGACGAGACCAGTTTCCATACCTTGCTGCTGGAACTGGACGACATGGAGCAGGGCATCAAGACCGACTTTGATGATTTGCTGCGTGATGGGGCGGCCGAGCCGGAAACCCGGATGAGCGTGGAGGTCGAGCCTGAACCTGAGGAAGATATCCTTGGCGTGGCACAAGCCCGTGAAAAACTCCTGGCCGCCGTCGCCGCCCTCGAACAGCCGCCCCTGAGCGACGAAGAAGACGAAGCCCGAGCCCTGGCCGAAGCCATCGAGAACGAACGCCGCCAGCTCGAAGACTGACACGGTCCAATGTGGGTGCAACCCCCTCCCGCATCGGTTCTCTGGTGCTTTGGGCATCACCGGTCGGCGGAAAAGCAAATGACCTGGCGCTAATCGACTAGTCTCTGATGCGCAATGCGCGCCATGCGCGTATGATTCGCGACCCTTTGCCGAGCTATTCGGCCAAAGCCCCGCTTTCAATACCCTTCAGGCCACGCCTGAATCGACCCACCGGGAGGTGCTTAAGATGAACGACAAAGACCAGAACGACAGTCAGGAAATCGGCCCAGCAGGCGAAAAACTGCAGAAGGTGCTGGCGCGTATCGGCGTGGGCTCGCGCCGTGACGTCGAAGCCTGGATCACCCAGAAGCGCATCAAGGTCAACGGCGTCGAGGCCACCCTTGGCCAGCGCGTCGACCTGCACGACGCAATCACCATTGATGGCAAGGTCATCAAGCGTGAAGAGGCCGCCGAATCGGTGCGCCGCGTGATCATGTACAACAAGCCCGATGGCGAGATCTGCACCCGTGACGACCCGGAAGGCCGTCCGACCGTGTTCGACAAGATGCCCAAGCCCAAAGAAGGCCGCTGGATCAACATCGGTCGTCTCGACATCAACACCACCGGCCTGCTGATGTTCACCACCGACGGTGAGCTGGCCAACCGCCTGATGCACCCGTCCTACGAGATGGACCGTGAGTACGCCGTGCGTGTGCGTGGCGAAGTCGACGACGAAATGATCGAACGCCTCAAGGCCGGCGTGGTGCTGGAAGATGGCCCGGCCAAGTTCACCGACATCAAGCAGGCTCCGGGCGGCGAAGGTTTCAACCACTGGTACCACTGCGTGGTAATGGAAGGCCGTAACCGTGAAGTACGTCGCCTGTGGGAGTCCCAGGGCCTGGTGGTCAGCCGCCTCAAGCGCGTGCGTTTCGGCCCGGTGTTCCTGAACTCCGACCTGCCGATGGGCCGCTGGCGCGAAATGAGCCAGTACGAAGTCGATATTCTCAGCGCCGAAGTCGGCCTGACCCCGGTGGCGATGCCGCAGATGAACGCCAAGAGCAAAGACAAGCTTGAGCGTATGCAGCGTAAATCGTCGCGTCCGGTGGCGCGTACCGAACGTGTGGCGCGCACCCTGCGCCCGGCGCTCAATGCACCGGCGACCGGTGGGCGTATCTCCCGCGAGCCGCAGATCGAAGGCGAGCGTCGCCCGACCGCACCGTCGCGCCAGGAAGGCGAGCGTGCACCACGCACTCCGCGGCCAGCCCCGGCCGGCGGTCGCAGCAACCGTGGTGAAGCCGATCGCCCGGCCGACAGCGCCAGCACCAAGCGCCCAGCCAAGCCGGCAGCGAACAAGCGCCCCGGCCCTAAACTGGTGGCGGACGAGCCGTCGGGCAAGCGTCGCGGCGCCCCGGCCGGTTCCGGCCAGCGTCCAGGGTTTGGTCGTAAGAAGCCTTAAGGGCAGCGGTAAGTTTTTAGCTGCAAGCTGTAAGAAGAAGCGCTAGCCCTTACGGGTTGGCGCTTTTTTTTGCTTGTGGCTTGCGACTTGCAGCTGGCGCTAGAACGCAAACCTGCCATCGAACACGGGTTTGTCATCCAGCGCCAACACCCCGCTGGCAAAGATCAAATCCAGGTGATGGCTGCCTTTCTGCCCACCCCCCAGGCCCAGATGCAGACCGCAATGGCGCTCCTCGAAACCGGCATTGCGCGCGTAGAGGTCCTTGACGCCTTCATTGGTGCCGATCCCCAGTTCCTCCACACGGCGGTTGGACGGGTTGGCGTTGAGGTATTTGTTGAAGTCATCCGCCAGCCCCGGCACGTCGCTGGCCACGCTGCAGATGGTCGAGTTCTCGATCCACAGCTCCAGGGGCGATTGCAGCACGCCGTATTTGCGCGCAAAAGGGATGGTGCTGAGAAAGGTGCCGATGAATCGCACCTGGCCATTGATCGCCTCACTGTGGGTGGCAATCTCGCCGGGCGCCAGGTCGTGGTTGCCGACGCCGTTAATATTCGTCCACTTCTTGATGCTGCTCAGCGGCGCTTCAAGGCGTGAGCCGTGCTTGTCGGTAAAGCTCAGCACGTTGGCCTGGCCCATACGCCGGATCAGCGTGGCATTGAGATCGGCGATGCGCTGGGGCTCGACACTGAAGGTATCGTAGAAATAGTCGCCGTAATCCTTGAACAGCAGGGACTTCTTCCAATGCTCAGCCATCACGTCTTGCAAGGCGCGAATAAAATCCGGGCCTTCTGCGCGTGGGTTGGGCAGCGTGGAAGAGTCGTACAGAAACAGGTACAGGTCACAGGCGTCGATGGCCTGGGCCAGGGCATCGCTGGCGGTCAAGTCCAGGCGCTGCACTTGGAAATTGAAGCGGCCGGCGCTGCCTTGGGTGATGGCCTGTGCGATGGCGTCGTAGCGTTCGGTGTGGCCCAGCAGCACGGTCGGGCAGTTCACGCCGTTAAGGGCCGGGTGATGGGCGAGGTAGTAGAGAAAATGTTCGACGGCGCGGGCCTTGTCCATGACGGGTGTCCTTGTATGCCTTGGGTAAGGAAGCAGGTGCCGTGCACAGCACCTGCCGGATGCCTGTCGAGGCTTAGAAAGGCCACATCGCGGTGCCAAACGGCACAACGGCGTCGGCTTGCATCATTTCAACGGCGGCCTCATGGGTCGGCGCTTCAAACCAATCGTCGAGTTGCAGTTCGGTTTCCAGGTCGTTTTCCAGTACTTGCATGGTGTATCTCCTAGAGGACGTTGTTTGAGAACGGCTTGCCAGCGGCATCGCTGGGCAAGTGGGAAACCTAGGTGAGGGTGTTTCAGAATGCAAAAAATTTATTGACACGGTTTCATTTGGATTTTTTGTTCTGATTTTTTGCGTGATTGTTTTTTTGAGAAAATTCAAAAGGCTGCGATTACCAATTCTGAGGAAATTTCCTACCGTCAATTTCTATTAAATTTACAGCTGTAACGCAGAATTTCCGTGCTGTAACGATTAATTTACGTATTGATCGAGACAATATTGAACATTCTTACCCTGTAAGGAATGCCTGACAGATCGTCGCACGTGTCAGGCGATGGCCGCCGCAGGCTGTCGAGCCGTGTACAATGCGCGCGTTTTACTGTGACGCCCATTGCGTGCCTACGCAAAAGGCCAAGACCTCAGGGTTCACCCACCCTGATCACTCCGCCTGGCCACGAGCCGGACGGGTTCGATTTCGTCACAGATAAAAACAAACAGGTGACGCATGACCATTAGAAAAACGCTGTACTCCTGGTGCCTGCGCTGGGGTTTGAGCGGCGCTGCTTGAGCAGAGATTCAACGCAGCAACGTGCATTCAACATCATCAAACCTTGCGTGAGACCTTTTCCATGAGTGGACCCCATTCCTCTTCAGGCGAACTGAAACGTGGCCTGAAAAACCGTCATATCCAGTTGATCGCCCTGGGCGGCGCCATCGGCACCGGCCTGTTTTTGGGCTCGGCCGGCGTGCTTAAATCCGCCGGGCCGTCGATGATCCTGGGTTATGCCATCTGCGGCTTCATTGCGTTCATGATCATGCGCCAGCTCGGCGAAATGATCGTGGAAGAGCCGGTCGCCGGTTCCTTCAGCCATTTTGCCCACAAGTACTGGGGCGGTTTCGCCGGCTTTCTGTCGGGCTGGAACTGCTGGATTCTGTACATTCTGGTGGGCATGTCCGAGCTGACGGCTGTCGGCAAATACGTGCATTACTGGTGGCCGGAGATTCCAACCTGGGTCTCGGCGGCGGCGTTTTTCGTGCTGATCAACCTAATCAACCTGGCCAATGTCAAAGTGTTCGGCGAAGCCGAGTTCTGGTTTGCCATTATCAAGGTCGTGGCAATTGTCGGCATGATTGCTTTGGGCAGCTATCTGCTCGTGAGCGGCAGCGGCGGCCCGCAGGCATCGGTCAGTAACCTGTGGGACCACGGTGGGTTCTTCCCCCATGGCGTCGGCGGGTTGGTGATGGCCATGGCGATCATCATGTTCTCCTTCGGCGGACTGGAAATGCTCGGTTTCACCGCTGCCGAAGCCGATCAGCCACGCACCGTGATCCCCAAGGCGATCAATCAGGTGATCTATCGCATCCTGATTTTCTACATCGGCGCCCTGGTGGTGCTGTTGTCGCTGACGCCGTGGGACAGCCTGCTGGCCACGCTGAATGCGTCCGGCGACGCCTACAGCGGCAGCCCCTTCGTGCAGGTGTTCTCGATGCTGGGCAGCAACACCGCGGCACACATCCTCAACTTCGTGGTGTTGACGGCGGCGTTGTCGGTGTACAACAGCGGCACCTACTGCAACAGCCGCATGCTGCTGGGCATGGCCGAGCAAGGCGATGCGCCCAAGGCCCTGGCCAGGATCGACAAGCGCGGCGTGCCGGTGCGTTCGATCCTCGCCTCGGCGGCGGTGACCCTGGTGGCGGTGCTGATGAACTACTTCATCCCGCAACACGCGTTGGAGCTGCTGATGTCGCTGGTGGTAGCCACGCTGGTGATCAACTGGGCGATGATCAGCTTTTCCCACCTCAAGTTCCGCCAGCACATGAACCGCACTGGCCAGATGCCGCTGTTCAAGGCGCTGTGGTACCCGTACGGCAACTATGTGTGCCTGGCGTTCGTGGTGTTTATCCTGGTGATCATGCTGATGATCCCGGGGATTCAGGTGTCGGTGTACGCGATCCCGGTGTGGGTGGCGTTTATGGCGGTGTGTTATTGGATCAAGAATAAGCGCAGTGCTGAAGCGGTGTTGGCGACGGCGGGAGCGGCGTTAAAGTAAGCAAAATATGCGGGCTGTGTGAAAACGCTGCCTACACCAGCTGAAAGCAAACGCCCTGACTTGTCGGGGCATTTGCTTTTCAGGGTTTTAGACACAAAGGAGAAGTGTTCTTCGTTGAAAGGGCTCTTAGTCTGTATCACTCGTGTGCATGTTCGTAATCAAACGCAATGAAGTAGTCGTTTTCTGAAAAAGTAATCTCATGAAAGAAGTACGCTTGGATCAGTGATAACCACTCCTGCCGCAGTTTAAACATGCCGTTATTGACGTCCTCGTTTACTGACAACCCGAGCTCGGAAATCACGGAGTAATCGTCTCCTAAATCCGCCGAGTGCTCCGTTCCGCGTAGCCACTCTGTGGTTCTGTCGAACCATTCCAATCTCACTTTGAGTCCCATGTGGCTCCTTCGCGGAACCGGCCACTCGCTACCAGTACATACTCAGTATGGCCAAGGCCCCTGGTGGTGGAATGATATCTGATAGTCATAGTTGTCTTGTTTTACCTCATGTTTGAAGTGAGGTTGTAGGACCGCTATCCAATTTTTCTTAAGATCGTAAGCACCATCGAAAATTTGATAGTCTTTCTCTAGCTCAAGCGAAGCAAGTATCGAATGAGCATCTTCAAATATAGTTGACAGTTCTTCTCCCACTCCGAAACCGGTAGGTTTTTCAAACCATTCGAGCATGACTCTGAGGCTCATAGGTGTTTTTCCTCACAGGTGTTTTTTGACGTTTCTCTTTGGGTTTGGCTGTTTTGTTCTTTCGCCAGTTATATGATTGAACGCACCAATATGGCTCCCGTCACCTATCAAGTAAACTTCCAGCTCCCCTTCTGCCGAGTCCCATTCAAAGATTTTTCTGTTTTTGGCATCCGTCCATCGTTTCCGTACACCCGCACCTCCCTGCTTTGGGGTCATTCCTTTTATGTTCCTCAAACCAGGGAAACCGGTGATTTGTTCCGCAGTCGGCGCCGTGTGATAACCATGACCGAGTGCCGGAAGTGTTTTTCTTCGAACACTCACCACCACATACAGCGGCCGAACCCCCGACTCCACCGGGAACACCAGAATAAAATCCCGATATTGCGGCGGATATACCGGGTTCACCAGAATCTGTGCCGCCTTCTCCGTCGGTGGGTAAATCCAGATCACCGGCGCTTGCGGTGCAGCCTCCAGAGCCGGAATACCCAGCGTGTCACTTGGATAAACGGCGGGAGTCCAGATCAGTTCAACACCCTCACCCAAATCCGCAACAAACTGCTCGTCACGGCTTTGGAACTGCACCACATCGATCATCTGCCAGGCGGCATGGTTGCCTGTGTAAAACCCATAACCCCTGAGCGTGCCGTCCTCACGCTGCTCAATTTGCAGTCGCATCTGCGACCGCGCTCGCTGCATCGAGCGCAACTGCTCTTCGCTATATAACGCGCTATCGCCCAACTTTCCCGGCCAAGCCAACCCCACTACACCGGCCAACAAGCCGGCGGCCATAGACCCGGCTGCGGCAATGGCCGATTCCACCACCGCCGTACGCAACGCCAACTGCCCCAAACCGACCGGCAAGGCGCTGCCACCGATCTTGCGCAAGGCCACCGCGCCTCGGGCGTCCACTTCCCGCCCACCCAACAGGCTGAAATGACCGTACTCGCTGATCAACTCCAGCGGTACGTAACCGGCGGGGTCCGTGTAGTGAGTGAGGCCATCTGGCAGTTGGCAGGGTTTGAGGAAGGTGCAGCCGGGAGGCTTGGCCGGCTTGGGTGTTGGGGCTGGGGATGGGATGAATAAATCGATAGGCGGCGAATAGGGCGCACGCGATGGCTGCGGGGTGAGGATTCGCCGTTTGAGTTGTTCTTCTTCGGTGATCGGGTAGGCACGTTCAGACATGACGGGCTCACTTCCTTGTATGGGGGAGTGAGCCTACGAGGGAGGATCAAGGAGCTGGAATCAGCATATTCGATGATAAGCGTGGGAAAAGTAGACGCAAAATTCAGCTTGTTTCGAATATATTTTTTTATTGCTGAGTTTGTACACACCCTGCCCCAAGGGGCTGACAGCGTTTCCCGATGCGGTACTCAGTCCGCTCAGTTAAAGGCGGGGGGCAAAAGCGTAAGCGCTGGAAAGATCGCAAGGGACGCATTTATGAGTGGGACTATGAGAATGGCCGGGTTGAACTTTACGACAAGCAAGGCAAACATCTTGGAGATTTCCCCCCCTGATACGGGAGAGCGCACAAAGGACGCCGAGCCAAGCCGAACCACGCCAAAATAATCTTGATAGGAGCCTCAACATGCAGCATGAAATTCTTGCATTCGATAAAAAAACCGAGGGGGTGGCTTTCAGTATTGAAATTCCTGCCGACCAGTACGACAAATTATCGGACCTAATGTCCTGGAGTGAGCCTGAAGATGCGATCTATGAGTACGACCTATCACCAGAGCAAGTCGGCCTTCTTGAACGCATGACCGGCAAGACTTTCAATAGCCCGGACTACATTTTTCAGTTGTCTTGTAGTGAATGAGGCGATATGGCCGTGCTGTGTAGACGTGAAATGTATGGCAGCAGATGAAATAAGTGGGAACGCGTGCAACTGCGCGGCTCATGGCGTCCTGCCGTGGTTGAGAAAGTAGTCGCTTAAACCCGATGGTCATGTCACACATAAACACCACCCACGGCGGAATCTCATACACCGAGAGACATTCACCGGCTTTTTAAAATGACACCACTCATGTATTGATTCAAATCGAGAAAGTCTTGAAGGCTCCACGCGCGCGGCGGTAGCTTTACACCATTTTGCTGCAATGTTTTGGAGTCAAGTTTTCATTGGGACGAAGGATGACCGAAGAGACAATTACGCCCGGATAATCAGTCAGGCGTTTTTTGAACGCGGAGGTTGTAAGGTCAGGTGTAGGCGGGCTGCTTTTCCCGGCCAGTGGTCCCGTTGCCTTGAGATCCGCTCCGTGGCACATGGCACATAGAGATTCTTGCCATTGGCAAGATCCGCGAAAGACTGCGAAGTTTGAATGAGTGATAAAGTGCTTAGCAAAGCGATCAAGGGTATTTTCATTTTACAGGTGGCTTTGTTGTCGATGTTGTTATCCACGTTTGGCTTATCCGTTGCCTAAGGTTTTTGAGTGATGCTGGTCATTTCCAACAACGTCCACCTGCCCGATGCCGAAATCGAGCTGACCGCCATCCGCGCCCAGGGCGCCGGTGGGCAGAACGTGAATAAGGTGTCGAGCGCGGTGCACCTGCGCTTTGATATTCCGGCATCGTCGTTGCCCGAGCTCTATAAGGAACGGCTGCTGGCACTGCGCGACAGTCGCATCACCAGCGACGGCGTGCTGGTGCTAAAGGCCCAGTCCTACCGGACCCAGGAGCAGAACCGCGCCGATGCGCTGGAGCGTCTGGTGGAGTTGATCCAGAGCGCCACCAAGGTGGAAAAGAAACGCCGCCCGACCAAACCCACCCTGGGTTCGAAAAAGCGTCGCCTGGAATCCAAGACCAAGCGCGGCAGCATCAAGGCCGGGCGCGGCAAGGTCGACTTCTAGGCGTCACGCGCTTCGCGGGCCTTGGGTGCCTGGCGGTACAGGTACAGGCTCAGCAGCAAGCCACCCAGGGCGGCGAGGGCGGCGAACAGGAAGATCGAGGCAAAACCGAAGCCCGCCGCGACTGCGCCGGCCAGCGGGCCGGTGATGCCCAGCGACAAATCGATGAACAACGAATACGCGCCCACCGCCGAGCCGCGACTGGACGCCGGCACCAGGTTGACCGCCTCCACTCCCAGCGCCGGGAACACCAGGGAAAAGCCGAAGCCGCTCAACGCCGCGCCCGCCAGGGCCAGGTGGGCGTCCGGGGCCAGCCACAGCAACAGCAGACCGAGGATCTCCACCGACAGGCAGGCAATCGCTACTCGAAACCCGCCGATGCGATTGATCAGGTTGCCGAACAACAGGCGCGCACCGATGAAACTGGCGCCGAACAGGCTCAATGCCCACACCGCGTTGTCCCAGTGCTGGGTGGTGTAATACAGCGTGATAAACGTCGCGATGGTGCCGAAGCCGATCGACCCCAGGGCCAGCGCGCAGCCGTGGGGCAGCACGCGACCCAGGACGTTCATGAAGGGCAGGCGCACACCGCTGACAATCGGCGCCGCGACTTTATTCCACGCCAGCAGCAAGCCCACGGCAGCCAGCAGGATAATGCTCACGCCCATGCTCCACAGCCCCAGGTGACTGACCAGCAGCACCCCCAGCGGTGCGCCGACCGCCAGCGCGCCATAGCTGGCGATGCCATTCCACGAGATGACCTTGGCGGTGTTGGCCGCGCCCACCCGGCCGATACCCCAGCCGATGGCGCCCGAGCCCACCAGGCTCTCCGCGCTGCCCAGCACCAGGCGGCCGATCAGCAGGCTGCCCAGGCTCAGCGCCGGCAGGCTGGAGAACCATGCGGCCAGCAGCATGAACACACCGCTCAGGCCGCAGCCCGCCAGGCCGATCAGCACGGCGCGCTTGCTGCCCAGGTTATCGATAATGCGCCCGGCGTAGGGGCGGCTGAGCAACGTGGCCAGGTATTGCACGCTGATAACCAGCCCGGCGATCACCGCGCCAAAGCCCAGTTCGCTGTGCACATAGCCCGGTAATACCGCCAGGGGAATGCCGATATTCAGGTAGCCGATAAAGGTGAATAAAACAATGGAAACAACTTGCAGCGTGACCGCCATGGGGCGCTGGGTATCGGGCATGGGAAAACGTCCACATTTGCAGCAGGTAAAGATAGGCTGCTAATGATACCGGTGCTTATGCCCGCGCAGGGCATCAAACCGCAAAAAACTCAGGATTGGGCGGGGCTCAGCAATTGCGTAGTCACCAGAGCGGCCAGGGCGTTTTCCTGAGTACCGAAGCGTTTGAGCAGCATGGCTTGTTTATCGGCGCTCAGGCGGTTCCACACCTCGACCATCTGCAAGGCAGCGTCGAGCAAGGCGGCATCCGGGGTGTCGGGGAGGGTATCGGTCATGGCGGGTATCTCGTGGCTTCAGGCAGTGTGGAAAGCGCTCAACGGTGCGCTTTCCACACGGTCTGGTACGGCGTCAGTCCTGGCGTTCGCTGTCGACTGGTTTGGCTTCTTTGGCCTCAGGCTGCTGGGCGCTGGCCTGCTGCGGTGTTGGCTGCTCAGTTTCGTGCAGGCTTGGGAAGGGGAGATTAGGGATCTCGTGCATCGTCGTCGCTCCTTGCAAAGTCTGTTTTTTCAATCGCAGGTGATTCCGCGCGTTCTACAAGCCTTCGCAGGATACAGCAGTGTAAATGACAAAAAGACTTTTATATCCACGCCACCTAGAACGGCACCTTGCCCAGAATCATGTCGCGGTACATCACAAAATCCCCCAACAGGCTGTAGAACGGGTGCTGGAAGGTTGCCGGACGATTCTTTTCATAGAAAAAATGCCCCACCCAGGCAAAGCCGTAGCCGGCAATCGGCACCGCCAGCAACAAGCCAAGCGAGCCCCGGCCAATGGCGTAGGCCAGGATGCCGATGACCAGAGTGGTGCCGATAAAATGCAGGCGGCGGCAGGTACTGTTGCCGTGCTCCTGCAGGTAGTACGGGTAGAATTCGGCGAAACTGTTGAATCGCTTGATGTTTTCCACGTTGGCCGGCCCTTTATTGTTATCCCGTCCGACGGGTGTTCGGCGGGGAGCTTATTTGAGTCTAGAGTGACCAGTGGTAACAGCCAGTGACAATAGATGCCACTTTAGTATCCTTGCCTTCCTGGCTGCCGTTTTGAGCCTGCTTTCATTAAGAAGACGCCATGAGCGAACGAACAACTTCTGCAAGCTGGGCGATGGGGATAGTCAAGGCGTTGGAAATGGACGGCCTGGATTGCCGAGCCCTGTTCAGGCAACTGGGCCTGGACTACGCCGCCCTGAGCGACCCCGATGCACGGTTCCCGCAGGATTCCATGACCCGCCTGTGGCAGCGTGCGGTCGAGCTGTCGGGCAACCCGGCGATTGGCCTGAACATGGGCAAGGTGGTGCGTCCGGCATCGTTTCATGTGGCCGGTTATGCGTTAATGTCCAGCAACACCCTGGCTGAAGGCTTTATGCGCTTGGTGCGCTATCAGCGGATCATCGCCGAAAGCGCCGACTTGAGTTTCCGCCTGTTACCCGAGGGCTATGCGCTGATTCTGACGGTGCATGGTGATCATCTCCCACCGACTCGACAGAGCGCCGAAGCGTCCCTGGCCAGCGCGCTGGCGCTCTGTGGCTGGCTGAGCGGGCGCTCCCTGCAGCCGCGCAAAGTTTTGCTGCAGGGTGAGCAACCGCTCGATCTGGCGCCTTACAAACAGGCATTCCACGCACCGCTGGAATTCAATGCGCCGTATGACGCGCTGATCTTTGAACGCGCCGATATGGACGCGCCGCTGCCCACCGCCAACGAAGCCATGGCGCTGCTGCATGATCGGTTTGCCGGCGAATACCTGGCGCGGTTCTCGGAAAGTCGCGTGACCCACAAGGCACGCCAGGTACTGTGTCGCTTATTGCCTCAGGGCGAGCCTAAACGCGAGGTGGTAGCCCAGACCCTGCACCTGTCGCAGCGCACCTTGCAACGGCGTTTGCAGGAAGAAGGCACCAGTTTCCAGGCCCTGCTCGACGACACCCGGCGGGAACTGGCCGAGCAATACCTGGCGCAGCCAAGCATGACCCTGCTGGAGATCGCCTACCTGCTGGGCTTTGCCGATCCGAGCAATTTCTTCCGCGCATTTCGCCGCTGGTTCGATGCCACGCCCGGCGAGTACCGGGCGCGGTTGCAGGACGCGTCGACCCTCAGTGGCGCCAGAACGCCGGGATACACAGAACAAAGACTGTGATGATTTCCAGGCGACCCAACAGCATGCCCAGCGACAGGATCCACTTGGCCGCATCCGGCAGGCTGGCGAAGTTGCCGGCCGGACCGATGGTTTCCCCCAGGCCCGGGCCGACCCCGGACACGGTGCTGGCGGCGCCGGTCAGTGCGGTCATCCAGTCCAGCCCCAGCAGCGAAAGGGCCAGGGCGATGGCGCAGATGGTGATGGCGAAGAAAAACGAAAAGGTCAGGATCGAGCGCACGATCTCTTCGTCCAGGCGGTGGCCGTTGTACTTTTGCTTGATCACCGCGCGCGGATGAATCAACTGGTTCAAGTTGGCCTTGAGCAGGATATAGGCGACCTGGAAACGGAAGATCTTGATCCCGCCCGCCGTGGAGCCTGAGCAGCCGCCGATAAAACCCAGATAGAAAAACAGCATCAGTGAGAAGTTGCCCCACAGGCTGTAGTCTCCCAGCGCGAAACCGGTGGTGGTCACCACCGATGTGACGTTTAACGCTACGTGGCGCAAGGCCTCCAGCCAGTGCAGGTTGGTGGTCCACCAGTACCAGGTGCCGAGTACCAGCCAGGTGACAAGCAGCAAGCCAAGCAAGCCCTGCACCTGCTGATCCTTGATCAACGCCCGACGGTTGCCGCGCAACGTGGCGACATACAGGGTGAACGGCAGGCTGCCGAGGATCATCACCACCACCGCCACCCAGTGCACCGCCGGTTGTTGCCAGTGGGCCAGGGACTGATCGGAGGTGGAAAAGCCGCCGGTGGAAATCGCCGACATCGCATGGTTGATCGCATCGAACAGGCCCATGCCGGCCCACCAGAATGCCAGGCTGCCGAGAATGGTGATGCCCACGTAAGCCGCCACGATCAGCCGCGCCACCATGTGCGAGCGCGGCATGACCTTTTCCGAGCGGTCCGAGGACTCGGTCTGGAACAGGCGCATGCCCCCAATCCGCAGCAGCGGCAGGATCGCCACCGCCATGCCGATAAAGCCGATGCCCCCAAGCCAGTGCAGCAACGAGCGCCACATCAGGATGCCCGGCGACATGCTGTCCAGGCCGCTTAACACCGTGGAACCGGTGGCGGTGATGCCGGACATGCTTTCAAAAAACGAATCGGTGTAGCTGATGTGCTGGGTCAGCAGGAACGGCAGCGCGGCGAACACGCACACCACCAGCCAACTGCTGACGGTGAGCAGGTACATGTCGCGCGGGCGCAGGTGCACCTGCTCGGGTCGGCCGGGGATCACCAGCGCCAGGCCGGCGACAAAGGTGATCAGGCTGGCCCACAGGAAGGATGGGAGGTCACTGGTGCGTTCGAAGATCACCAGGGTGGCCATGGGCACGACCATGGCGATCGCGAGGGTGATCAGGAAGATGCCGATGATGAAACCGATGATGCGCAGGGTCGGCAACGCCATGAAGTGAGCTCGGATGAGGGAACAGAGGCGCCATTCTACCTGGGGGGCAGGGCATGTAAACCGGTGCGGCGGATGGGCGAGCGACACATATGCAAAGCACGGACCACTGTCGGGTTCGTCAGCATGGGGTTCCTTATTCTGTTTAAGAGACCCACCATGCTGTTTGAGTCTTTAACCACCCCGTCGTTGATACGACGACTGAACGCCAATGACAACCCGTCACAAATGGCGTTGGTAGAGAAACTGTCGACCCTCAATCTCCAGCTCCTGGAAGAGCTGGCCCAGCAGCCCAGGTTCGAGACGTTTGTGCAGGACGAGTTTGACCGCCATTTCAGCGACCTGATGCCGCGCCTGGACGTGCGCAAGGACTATGTTCAGGGCGGCGAGGAACAAGCATTCGGGCAAACGACGTTACAGGATACGCTGGCCCCCTCGCCCTTGGCGCCGACAGTGCTGGACGTCGTGGTGCAACGTATCGTGACCGGCCAGGCGTCTACCCATGCCAGTCGCGATACCCGGTTCTATCGGACACCGGCCGACGAAGGCGATCCGCCGCTCATACCTGAACTGAACGGCCTGGCGTTCGATGGCTTCGTCGATAGTCTGGGCGGCGCTTTGACCTCTCGTTATTTGACCTTTACGCAAACTTACTGGGCCATGCCGCGAGGTTCGACCGATGTGCGAAGCCGTCGACAATGGCTGGTGGATAAACGTCTCGAACACCTGCGCACTGAAGTGGCCTTGCTCAAAGGCGATGGCCTGGTTACGGCGGCGGGCGAGGCGCTGTTCGACAAGTTGTTGCGCTATCCCGACGCGTTGGCCCGCCGCGCGCTCAAGGGCTATAAACCGTGTGCCTATGGCCTGGCGCTCAAGGGCGCGGCGTCCGCGGATGCGTTGCTCCACGGCGCGTTTGTCTTGACCGCCCGCGACCCACAGGACGCACAGAACACCTGGGAATCGGACACGCCCGCCGAGCTGCAAGTGCGGCCCGTTAATGCGGGCAGCAACCTGGGTATTGTGCTGCTGTTCAGTCCGAACAACGGCCTTGAAGAGTTTGATTCACTGGCCAGTCTCGACCGCGAACTGCACCGTCGCCTCAACCATCCTAGCGAATTCTCCAGTCTTCTGGCGCTGATGGCTGACAACGATCAGCCACAGGGTTTGGCTCTGCACCGTGAGGACAAGACCAGTGATCAATTCACATACCTCGAATGGTTAGACTCGCCTTTCATCCACGCCATCGAAGATCAATGCCAAAAGCTGCGAGCCGATTTCATCTCGACCCTCATGCGCTACCAGGCCTTTCCCGCTACGCAAGACCGTTCCCGGCTGGCGGAGAGCCTGGACCTGGCGACCGATTTGACGCGGGCTTTCGATGGCAGCCCGGTATTGTTGGCGCGGCTTAAAAAACGTGGCCAGGCCCAGCTCAAAATCTTTCTTGAAGGTGCGAGTGCCGCCGACAAACTTGCCTGGCACGAGGCGATCCAGGGCTACTGCGATGAACTGTCGAATCTGTCGGACACCGAGGGTCTGCCGACCTTGGCCCAATTCAGTGATAAAACCGCCTTGCTGGCCTATGGCAATGCCCAATTACGCGGGCTCCTCAAGGCGCAATTCGGACTGCAGGCAAATCCAGACGAAATTCTGGTCCATACACGCGAGCCCCATACCCCGCCCATCGTTTACGTACCAGGCGCTGCATCGTCTGTGCCCAGGGAACCCGGTACGCCGCTCTATACCGAGCGCAAACGCAGCTTGACCGAGCTGGCTCTGGAAAATGTCGGTGGGCTGGACTTCAACTTTGCCAACTTCTCCCGCCTGACCGACAAGAGTGGCGCAGTCTACTCGGACCTGACCGTCGGGCAGGTGAAGGACCTGGTTCGCAGCGCCAACATCGGCGACAGCTACGACGCCCTGCTGAAGGATCGCTTGATCACCTCGCCCGCAGCCCTGGCGCAAAAAAGCCACTTTGCCCGCGTCATTGAACGACAGGTAAGGCTGGATGCAATCGAAGCGAAGATCGCCGGTGATTTCTTGCCGGACCGCTTGGAACGGGGCTTCAACTGGGTGCGGGTGGTGCTGGATCAACCGGTGGACAGTGATCGGCGGGAGACCGTCGAGGGGCATCGGGTGGTGGTGCAATCCCTGAAATTGCGCGGCCAGCGGGTACGCGGTGTGTGGTTGTTTCGCAGTGCCTCCTCGAGCGTCGGCTCGACCGTGGTCTACGCGCCGCAAGCGCCTGGTGGGCGTGTGTTCTATGAGTTCGCCGATGACCAGTTGTCTAGTGGCTTCACCCATAACAGCTCCTGGCGCGAGTATCTGGTGGGCCGGGTGGAAAAAGCGCAGCAGCGCCATGTCCGTAGCATTTTGCGTGGGCGAGGCGACATGACCATGATGCATATGCCCAGGATCGCCGGTAACATTTTCGAGGAAGCCTATGAGGTAGAAGCTAACTTCGCGATCAACGACGCCGGGTCTCAGTCGAGAACCACCACTGAAACGGACGTTGACACAGCCATTACGGTTGCAACCACGGCTTTTGACATCGCCGCCATGGTATTGCCGATCAAGGTCATGTTGCCGATTGGGCTGGCCAGGAGCCTGTTTTCAATATTCAACGCTATGGACGCCGCCAGCCTTGGTGACCGCGGGGAAGCGGCGCATCACCTTGTCCGCGCCTTGGGCGAGTTCATCGGGGCGCTGGTGGATGGTGCTGTCGGTGCCCGCACCGGCGCGGCAACCGCCGCTTCGCGGGGGTTGAATCCGCACATGGCCTTGAGAAGCAAACCCGCTGATCTGCTGGTTCTAAAGGGGTGGGAGGGCAAAGGTATCTACTACAAAGTGTCGACCGTGGAGGGCACTCGGCAGTATTTTCTCCGTGCGCAAAATCGCTGGTTTTCGATCCTCGATGAAGGTGGCGAGCAGGCTTGGCGCGTCAGGGATGTACGCAAGCCTTATCAGTATCACCATGCACCTATTCGCGTTGACTCGCAGGGCCGTTGGGAAGTGGGATCACACCCCGGCAAAGGCTTGAAAGGTGGCTTATCGCCTGAAGAAGAGTTGAGGCAGCTCTATCCGTTTCTCAGCCAGGACAATGCTCGGCTGGTGTTTGAGTCATTCAACTTCCCACCCGGGCGTGAACTTGAATTTCAATTGGATGTCGTTCACACCTTGAGAGCGGGCACCGCGCTCGATGCCTTCAACCAATACTTGATGGTGACGCCCAGGCGTTTGTCCCTACGCCTGCGAGGGGGCGATTCTTCCGGCACGCCGCTCACACCGCTGGAACCGCTTCCCGGCCTCAGCCAGGCCAGGCCCGTCAGGCAGCCGCTTGAGCGGTTCGTCGACTGGGGGCAAACCATCGATGCCGCCGAACTCCAGTTACATAACGCCGACCTGGGAATTTACCGGCGCATTGGCGGAACCGCCGCGCTGATCGGTACCGACTACGTCAAGATTGATCAGCGCTACTTTCCTATTCTGCCCTCCGGTGCATCGGCCACTGTGGGTGAAGTGCCTCGCCATTTTGTTTTTATGCGAGATCCCAATCAGCCGTTTCGGACGTATGGGCAATTTGAAACGATGCTCAGGAGGGACCTCTTTGACCAGCCCCGTATAGCGAGCTTCGCGCCCCAGGATCGCCGTTGGGTCAATGCCACGACGATGTCCTTCCAGAAGCCTCTCACCGCCTCGGTCGCGCAGGCGTTCCCGATGCTGACGATCGACAGCCAGGTCAATGTCGCCCGTACGTTGTTCAACCGGGCCAACCCGAACGGGCTCACTGCGTGGGGGATTACCGCCATGCAACGTACCTTGCAGGACTGGCGTCTGGCCTCGCCTTCGAGCCACGTGCGGCTGGGAGATCCGTTGACGCTGCTTCCCACGACGGTGAGAACGGCACAGGGCCATTGGCGGCTGGTGACCCAGCCACACTTATACACGCGGCTCACCTTTCGTACCGATCACACGCCCATTCTTTTGTACAACGCTCTAGTCAGCCGTACCGATGGAACGCTCAAGGCCCTGATGAACCAGGTACTCATTCGCGATGGCTACATCGTCATGTCGGCCTACAGCCCACCTGGCGAAGTGCTATTCAAACGCCCGGCTCGTGACACGCTTTACTGGCTACGGTTAAGGCGTGTGTTTGGGGAGGTAGTGGAGAGCGGTCCCAATGTGACGCTCAGGGAAACGTTACTGGATGCTGCGTCTCGCAGGCAAGTGAATGCCGCGCGGGCGGCGGGCAAATTGGTGTCGCTGGTGGGTGGCATCCATGTGCCGTTCGAGGGGAGCGCGGCGGCCATATTTGTCTTGCGGGTTTGACCTGACTCGACCTGTCGGCAAAAAATGCCCCGAACGGGTCGGGGCATTTTCAGTATCACTTAACGTTAAGCCTGCACTGATCAGAACTCGTGATCGGCGCTGTCCGGGTTCAGGTCGCTGATGCCCAGCTTGCCCGCTGCGGCTTCGATCGAACCGGTCTGCTTGACCAGCGCGGCGATGGCGTCGCGCACGATCTGGTTGCCGGCGTCGTTGCCGGCGGCGATCAGCTGGTCGTAGTGCTCACCCTTGTTGGCGTGATCAACCATGACCTGGATCTTCGCTTCGGTGGCCGCCAGGTCCGCTTTCAACGCGGTGTCGGCAGCCGGATCGGCCTTGGCCACCAGGGACGACAGGCTGGCGCCGGTCATTTTGGTGCCGTCGACACGGGTGTATTCGCCCAGGTAAACGTTACGGATACCCTTGGCGTCGTAGAAGTGCGAATTGTGGGTGTTGTCGCTGAAGCAGTCCTGCTCGTCTTCCGGCGAGTTGGCTTCCAGGGACACCTTCATACGCTCGCCGGCCAGTTCGCCCAGGGACAGGCTGCCCATGCCGAACAACATTTTGCGCAAGCCGTCGGTGGCCGGTTCCGCCTCAAGGGTTGCGCGATAGTTGTCGGCGACGTTGGGTTTCCAGTTGCCGACCATTTCTTCCAGATCGCTGACCAGCAATTGGGTCACGGCGCTCAGGTAGGCCCGGCGACGCTCGTTGTGGCCGCCGGTGGCACCGGCGCCGGTCAGGTAGTCCGAGGCCGGGCGGTTGCCGGCGCCGGGACCGGTGCCGTTGAGGTCCTGGCCCCACAGCAGGAATTCGATGGCGTGGTAGCCGGTGGCGACGTTGGCCTCGGAACCGCCCAGCTCATTGAGGCTGGCGAGTTTTTCCGGGGTGATGGTCTTTACGTCAACCTTGTCTTCGCCCAACTGGATCTGGGTGTTGGCGATGATGTTGGCGGTGGCGCCAGGGTTGCCCAGGGCATGCTCATAGGATTTGTCGACATAGTCGATCAGGCCTTCGTCCAGCGGCCATGCGTTCACCTGGCCTTCCCAGTCGTCGATGATGGTATTGCCGAAGCGAAACACTTCGCTCTGCAGGTACGGCACGCGTGCGGCGATCCAGGCGGTGCGCGCGGCTTTCAGGGTTTCATCGTTCGGCTTGGCGAGGAACGCGTCGATGGAGGTCTGCAGGGTTTTCGCGGTGGATTCGGCATCGCTGTAGACCGCGAACACCATGTCGGCATAGTGCGCGACCACTGCCTTGGCGGCGGCTTCGTCGACTTTTCCGGCAGGGGCGGCCGCCGCTGGAGCGGCAGTGCTGGCCGCCGGGGTCGGCGCCTGGGGCGCGGCGGCTTTGTCTTTACCTTCGCCGCAGCCGGCGAGAGAAATGGCAATGGCCAGCAGACTGGCGGTGGCCAGGGGCATACGAATCATGGCGAACATCCTGCTTCGGTTGTTGAGAGGACGCGCGGAGGCCGCGCAAAACTGCGACATAATGCGAAAGATTTGCATTTTGTGTAAAGGGTTATGCGCGGGAAATATTCAGTATCGTTTTGCCCGATTAGAGAATCGCTGCGTTATTGCGCTCCACATGCTTCAAAAAAACCGCCAACTCCCGCGCCGGCAGGGGTTTGCTGTAGTAATAGCCCTGACCCTCGTGGCAGCCCTCGGCGATGATATAGGCCTCTTGCTCGGCGGTTTCCACGCCCTCGGCGATCACCTGCATGCCCAGGCTCTTGCCCAGCTGGATGATGGCTCGCACGATGGTGGCGTCGTCGTCATCATCGAGCAGGTCCTGGACGAAGCTCTTGTCGATCTTGATCTTGTCCAGCGGCAGACTTTTGAGATAACTCAGGGATGAATACCCGGTGCCGAAATCATCAATGGCGATCAACGCCCCCGAGCGCCGCAGGCTCAACAGGTGTTGAGCGGCGGTGCTGATATCTTCCATCAGGCCGGTCTCGGTGACTTCCAGTTCCAGGCTGCGCGGCGGCAGGCGATAGATCTGCATCAGGTTGTTGACCACCCGCGGCAGCTCGGTGTGATGTAACTGCACAGTCGACAGGTTGACGGCCATGCGCAGGGTGGTGAAACCCTGATCGTGCCATTCGCGCAGTTGGCGGCAGGCATGGTCCAGCACCCACTCGCCGATCGCGATAATAGTGCCGTTCTGCTCGGCCAGCGGAATAAACAGGTCCGGCGGTACCAGGCCATGTTCCGGGTGTTGCCAACGCAGCAAGGCTTCCACGCCGACGACGCGCTGCTCGCGGTAGCTGACCTGTGGCTGGTACACCAGGTGGAACTGGTCGCGGCTGAGGGCCTCGCGCAGGTCTTTTTCCAGCTCGCGGCGTCGGCGCATTTCGCTGTCGACGCTGGCGATATAGAACTGGTAGCGGTTGCGTGAGCGGCTCTTGGCCAGGGTCATGGTCTGTTCGGCTTTCTGGAGCAACTTCTCGGTACTGTCGCCATCTTCGGGGAACAGCGTAATACCGATGGTGGCGCGCAGGCGGATCTGTTCGTGGTCGAGGGCGAATTCCGCCTCGAGGTCGTCCAGGATGCTTTGCGCCAGTTCGGCAGCCTCATAGGGCTGGTCGATATCGGCCTGCACCAGTGCGAATTGGTCGCCGCCCAGGCGGGCGAGGGCGCCGAGCCGGCCGCTGTGGGCGCGCAGGCGGTCGGCCAGGGCCAGCAGTAATTTGTCGCCGGCCTGGTAGGTGAACTGTTCGTTGACGCTTTTGAAATCGTCCAAGCCCACACACAGCACCGCCACGCGGCGCTGACGACGGCCGGCGTCGGTCAGAATCTTGTCCAGTTGTTCCTGCAGTTTCTGGCGGTTCGGCAGGCCGGTGAGAAAGTCATACTGGGCCATGCGCAGCAGGCTGGACTCCGCCTCATGGCGCAGGTGCGTGTTACGTTCGATGGATTCAAGCAGTTGGTTGGCGGTATTGATCCACAACCCCAGTTCGTTACGCTCGTGGCCCTTGAGCTGCGGGATCTTGTGCTCGCTCGGCCGGTCCGGGTTGATCGAGGTCAGGTGTTCGATAATCCGCGACAGCGGTTTGGTCAGCAGCCAGTGATAGACCAGATACAGCACCAGGCCCATGGCAAGGGCCCGCAACACCCCGGAAATGAAAATAATCACCGAGTTGACGATAAACCCCTGGCCATAAGTGGCGGTATCGAGGGTGATGCTCAGGTCGCCGTAGTACTCGCTGTAGGGGCCTTTGCCTACCAGGGGGGTGGTGAAGGTGCGTTCCTGGCCAAGAATCAGATCGGTCAGCCAGCGGCTGGGAGCATGCTGCAGGGCGCGGCTTTTTTCCGCGAGCATGGTTTCGTTGGGATGGCCAATGGAGGCCATGCGCACCGCATCGTCCTGGAACAACCCCTCGATGACCTGCATGCCCATCTCGCGGTCCAGGCTATACACCGCCTGGGTCGAAGGGTCGCGGAACATATCGAGGATGCGCTGGGCATCGCCGGCCACGGCCTGGCGCGTCTTGTAGGCATCAAACACGATCTGCGCCACGCTCAGCGCCACGCCCACGACCAACGCCGACAGCAGCACAACCCGTAGCAACTTCACCGACAAGCTGTTCTTGAGTTCCAGCTTCAAAGGGGCATTCCTTGTCTCATGCGGGTGGCCTTCAATATGCCATGAGTATTGGCAATCTGGTGATGGCAGTCAAAGGAACATTGGGGCAAGGGCCGCTTTGGCGGTTTCGGCGGGAAGGTGCAGCGGCAACAGGCAAGGCGGACGGGTATCCGCCTGCTGTGTTCAGCGTGGGATGGGCGATCAGTTGGAGAAGATCACCTGGCGCTTGGCAGTCTCCTGGGCGCTCGAGAAATCCACGGTTTTGTTTTGCGGTTCCAAAGCGTTGCCCAGGGCCTTTGCCAGTACATCGGCGAATGGCTGGGCGAGCGGTGCGAGCGATTTGGTGATGTCGCCAGCGGCTTTGGCCAAGTCGCCGACGATCGGCAGTGCTGCGAGTGCTCCAATGGTCATGGTTATTTCTCCGACAGGGGCAAGAGGCGAATTCCTCTCGCTCCTACGTGGTCGTAACCAAGCGCCTGGTTCCGCCGCCCATAAAAAAGCCCGGCAATCGCCGGGCTCCTGTACTGCAAGCGTTGCTTAGGCAGTGAAGGTCTTGCCTTCGAACTGCTCAGCCACGAACTTCCAGTTGACCAGGTTCCAGAACGCTTCCACATACTTTGGACGCACGTTGCGGTAGTCGATGTAGTAGGCGTGTTCCCACACATCGCAGGTCAGCAGCGGGGTGTCGCCGCTGGTCAGCGGGTTGCCGGCGCCGATGGTGCTGGCCAGGGCCAGGGAGCCGTCAGCCTTTTTCACCAGCCAGCCCCAACCGGAACCGAAGGTGCCGACGGACGTCTTGGTGAATTCTTCTTTGAACTTGTCGAACGAACCGAACGCCGCGTTGATGGCTTCAGCCAGCGCGCCGGTAGGTTGGCCACCGGCGTTCGGTGCCAGGCAGTTCCAGTAGAACGTGTGGTTCCAGACCTGAGCGGCGTTGTTGAAGATGCCGCCCGAAGAGGACTTGACGATCTCTTCCAGGGTCTTGCCTTCGAACTCGGTGCCAGGCACCAGGTTGTTCAGGTTCACGACATAGGTGTTGTGGTGCTTGTCGTGGTGGTATTCCAAGGTTTCCTTGGAGATATGCGGCTGCAGGGCATCGTGTGCGTAGGGCAGCGGCGGCAATTCGAAAGCCATGATGATTCTCCTAATCAGGTCAGTTGCGGTGAGCGCAAGGCCGATCACGGGCGGCCAAACATGCGCCGGGGAGTTTGTACTCTTTGCGGCGCAGGGTCCGGATCATAGCACCGGGGGTGTGGCAAAACCACGCAACAACTGTGTGGGATAGAGGTTCCAGAGCGTTTTGGAATATCTGTCAGGCGTTGATCAATTGGTAGGCCACGCTGAACATCATGCCAGCCACCAACAGGTCCAGCAGGCGCCAGGTCGAAGGCCGTGCCAGCCATGGGGACAGCCATGCCGCGCCGAGTGCGAGCGTGGCGAACCACAGGAACGAAGCGCTCGCGGCACCGGCGACATATGCGCCGGGTTCGGTTTGCTGGGCGCCCAGGGAGCCGATCAGCAACACGGTGTCCAGATAGACATGGGGATTGAGCAGCGTCACCGCCAGGGCGCTGAGCAGCACCGCGCGCAATGAACGTACCTTGAGGCTGCCGCCCTGTTCCAGGCTCTGCTTGGAAAATGCCCGGCGCAGCGCCAGGGTGCCGTACCACAGCAGGAACGCGGCGCCGCCCCAGCGGGCGATCGCCAGCAGCACAGGGCTGTGCGCCAGCACTGTCGCGAGGCCGAATACGCCGGCGGCCACCAGTATCGCGTCGCACACCACACACAATGCCGCCACGGGCAAATGGTGTTCGCGGCGCAGGCTCTGGGCCAGTACAAAAGCGTTCTGCGAGCCGATCGCCATGATCAACCCAAGGGCCACCAACAGACCGTTAAGATAGCTTTGCCACATAAGGTTTACTCCGCAGTGGTCGCCAGTTGGCGCAGTACGGCCATGGCGCGTTGGGCATCGGCGCGGCCGACAAACAGATGATCGTGGTAAAAACCGGCAATCACGTTGCAACTGATGCCGGCCGTGCCCAGGGCGCCGGCAAAAGCGGCGGTCAGGCCCACGGCTTCCAGGGCCGAATGCACATTTAAAGTGATCCAGGCGGCGATGTATTCGAACGCCAGTCCAGCCTGTTCTGCCTGTTGGCGTTCCACGATCAGGGTCAGGCCTTCCTGTTCGCGGAAGCTGCCAATCACTTCGCAGCCTGGCGGGATACGGGCGTCGGGCAGGGTACAAAACACGTAGTCACCGTCATTGAGGTGTGGGCTCATGCTGCGCAGCAGGGTTGCCAGGGCGGTTTCGCCGGCCATGGGGTGGTTCCTTATTAAAGAGAGGCACTGCTGGCTATTGTCCCGGCGTAGGTTGTATAAGAAAAACCAATATTACTGATCGCTCATTAGAGAAACTGATGTTCGACTACAAATTACTGTCCGCCCTGGCGGCCGTGGTGGAGCAGGCCGGCTTTGAGCGCGGCGCCCAGGTGCTGGGGCTGTCGCAGTCAGCGATTTCCCAGCGCATAAAACTGCTGGAGGCGCGTGTCGGTCAGCCTGTGCTGGTGCGAGCTACGCCACCGACACCCACCGAAATCGGCCGTCGCCTGCTCAACCATGTGCAACAGGTGCGTCTGCTGGAACGTGACCTGCAGAGCCAGGTGCCGGCGCTGGACGACGAGGGCATGCCCGAGCGCTTGCGCATCGCCTTGAATGCCGACAGCCTGGCCACGTGGTGGGCCGAGGCCGTCAGCGCTTTTTGCGCCGAACAGCAGTTGCTGCTGGACCTGGTGGTGGACGATCAGACGGTCAGCCTCAAGCGTATGCGTGCCGGCGAAGTGGCGGCGTGCATCTGCGCCAGCGAACGCCCGGTGGCCGGTGCCCGCAGTCTGTTGCTCGGCGCCATGCGTTATCGCGCGCTGGCCAGCCCGGCTTTTATTGCGCGGCACTTTCCAAGCGGAGTGCGCGCCGACCAACTGGCCCGCACCCCGGCGCTGGTGTTTGGCCCGGATGATTTCCTGCAACACCGCTACCTGGCATCGCTCGGTGTGGACGGTGGTTTCGAACACCATTTATGCCCCTCCTCCGAAGGCTTTATCCGTCTCACGGAGGCTGGGCTGGGCTGGGGCCTTGTCCCCGAATTGCAGGTGCGCGACCAGCTGCAAAAAGGCGTACTCGTGGAGTTATTGCCAGATAAGCCGATCGATGTGCCGTTGTACTGGCATCATTGGCGCAATGGCGGGCAACTGCTGAACCTGTTGACCGGCCATCTGGCTCAGGTGTGTGGTCAATGGTTGGTGCCGTTGGAGTGACGGCACGCGTCAAGGCAATAGCGATGAAAAATGAAAGGACACGGGGTAATACATGAAAATTCTGGTCACCGGCGCAAGCGGCTTCATCGGCGGGCGCTTTGCGCGTTTCGCCCTGGAGCAGGGCTTGGACGTGCGGGTCAACGGGCGGCGCGCCGAAGGCGTCGAGCACTTGGTCCGGCGCGGTGCCGAGTTTATCCAGGGTGACCTGAGCGACGCCGACCTGGTGCGCGAACTGTGCCGCGATGTCGAGGCCGTGGTGCACTGCGCCGGTGCCGTGGGGCTGTGGGGCAAGTATCAGGATTTCCACCAAGGCAACGTGCTGGTCACCGAGAATGTGGTCGAGGCCTGCCTCAAGGAGCGGGTCGGGCGTCTGGTGCATTTGTCCTCGCCGTCGATCTATTTTGACGGCCGCGATCACTTGGGCCTGACCGAAGAACAAGTGCCCAAACGCTTCAAGCATCCCTATGCCGCGACCAAATACCTGGCGGAACAGAAAGTGTTCGGTGCCCAGGAATTCGGTCTTGAGGTGCTGGCGTTGCGCCCGCGCTTTGTGACCGGGGCGGGCGATATGAGCATTTTCCCGCGCCTGCTCAGAATGCAACGCAAGAACCGTCTGGCCATCGTCGGCGACGGCTTGAACAAGGTCGACTTCACCAGCGTGCACAACCTTAACGAAGCGTTGCTCAGCGGGCTGCTCGCCACGGGCTCGGCGCTCGGCAAGGCCTACAACATCAGCAACGGCGCGCCGGTGCCGGTGTGGGATGTGGTGAATTATGTGATGCGCCAAATGCAACTGCCTCAGGTCACCCGGTATCGTTCCTACGGGTTGTCCTACAGCATGGCAGCGTTGAACGAAGCATTCTGTGCAATGTGGCCCGGTCGACCGGAGCCTTCGCTTTCGCGTCTGGGCATGCAAGTAATGAACAAAGATTTCACCCTCGACATCAGTCGGGCCAGGCATTATCTGGACTATGAGCCCAAGGTCAGCCTGTGGGCCGCCCTCGACGAGTTCTGCGGTTGGTGGAAGGCCCAGGACCCGAGCGGCGGCTGAGGTCACAACCGGCAACACACCGGGAACCGAATGTGCGGTGCCCGGTCGATCAATGCGGCGCGAGTGCGGTTTATACTCCCGTCGCTCGGCGTTCCAGCCAGCCACTTCGATGATTCAGGGTTGATCCATGCGTAACGATGCCAACGACGATTTCGACAACGTTCCCAGCCTGCGGGCCGACCACGGGGACGACGAGGATTTCGAACCGACCCCCGCCACGTCGGTGCGCTCGCGCACCACGCCCGTGGTCAAGGTCAAGAGCGCCAGCACCGGCCCGCTGTGGGCCTTGGTCGGCGCGTTGCTGATCGCCTTCGCCGGCCTGGCGTGGTGGAGCTTCCAGCAGATTTCCCTGATGGGTCAGCAATTGGTTGCGACCCAGGAAAGCTTTGCGCGCATCAGTGAAGAAGCGGCCGGGCGCCTGCAGGATATTTCCGGCAAGGTGGTAGCCAGCGAGGCCAACGTGAACAACGGCAGCGAGGCGCTCAAGCAACAGATTAAACAGCTGGAAGCTCAATTGATGGAGCAGGGTAAGCAGCAGGTAGGCGTGGCCGGCCAGGCCACCGAGCTGGACAAACGTCTGGCCCAGATGACCGCCAGCACGACCGACCTGTCCAACGCCAACGCCAAGCTGCAAGGCCAGGTGCAGGCCCTGACCGATGCCGTGGCAACCCTCAAGGCCGCCCAGGGCGATGCCGGCAAGCGCGATGCGGAACTCAAGGAGCTGGTCGCCGATGTGGCCGCCTTGAAAAAACAGGGCAATCCGAGCGCCGCGATTGCCCGTATCGAGCAGGAGCTGGTCGTGCTCAAGAGCGCGCAGGAGACGCAACCGCTCAACAGCGATGCGCCTACCAATAAGGAATTCGATGTGTTCCGCATCCAGACCACGCGCAATATCACCACCTTGCAAAGCCAGGTGCAGAACCTGCAGCGCCAGATCGGCACGCCTGCCCAGTGATCGCACAAGTAAATGTCACCGTCTGGTGACATTTTCCGTCTCCTTCGTTACTTGCCCTCCGGTTGCCCTTGTTTAGACTCCGGTCATCCTACAAAAAACAATAAGGGCCACCCATGACCACCCAACCACTGCCTGCCAGCAGTTGGCTGAATGCACCTGCCCATCACGCCTGGCTCGCTGCTGAAGGCCAACGTCTGCTGGGGTTCGCCAAGGCGTCCCGAGTGCCCGAAGGCTTCGGCAACCTCGACGCCACCGGCCAGTTGCCCGCCGACGCCCGCGCCGAAACCATGAATACCGCCCGCATGACCCACAGCTTCGCCATGGCCCATGCCATGGGCTTGCCCGGTTATGCCGATCTGGTGGCCCATGGTGTCGCCGCCCTCGGCGGCCCGTTGCGCGACCCTGAACACGGCGGTTGGTTTGCCGCGCCCCGTGCGGTGGATGGCAATCGAGGCAAGGCCGCCTACCTGCACGCATTCGTGGCCCTGGCGGCCAGTTCGGCGGTGGTAGCCGGCACACCGGGGGCTCAACAGTTGCTCAACGATGCGATGCATATCATCGAGCAGTTTTTCTGGAGCGAAGAGGAGGGCGCGATGCTTGAGTCCTTTGCCCAGGACTGGAGCGGCCTGGAAGCCTATCGCGGCGCCAACAGCAACATGCACGCCACCGAAGCCTTTCTCGCGCTGGCCGATGTCACCGGCGACACGCGCTGGCTGGACCGCGCG
Source organism: Pseudomonas sp. lyk4-R2A-8 (assembly GCF_030209095.1). Taxonomy (NCBI): domain Bacteria; kingdom Pseudomonadati; phylum Pseudomonadota; class Gammaproteobacteria; order Pseudomonadales; family Pseudomonadaceae; genus Pseudomonas; species Pseudomonas sp. lyk4-R2A-8. Next base: position 63,225 of record NZ_JARVSS010000015.1, on the reverse strand, counting down.
CTGCGCATCGTCGAGCGCGTGATTCACCAACACGCCGCCGGCAACCAGTTCATGGTGATCGAACATTTCGACGTGCACTGGCAACCTTTGCTGGCCTACAACGAAGACAACCCCGCCGACGGTTTTCGCCCCTATGGCATCACGCCTGGCCATGGCTTCGAGTGGGCACGGCTGTTGCTGCACCTGGAGGCCGCGCGCCTGGAAGCTGGCCTGCCCACCCCGGCGTGGCTGCTGACTGACGCCAAAGGCCTGTTCGCCAGTGCCTGCGAATATGCCTGGGCCGTGGACGGTGCTCCCGGCATTGTCTACACCCTGGACTGGAACCACCGCCCGGTGGTGCGCGAACGCCTGCACTGGACCCACGCCGAGGCCAGCGCCGCCGCCCAGGCTCTGCTCAAGCGCACCGGTCAATTGCACTACGAAACCTGGTACCGGCGTATCTGGGAATTCTGTGACAACCACTTCATTGACCGCGGCGACGGCAGCTGGCACCACGAACTCAACCCGCACAACCAGCCCAGCAGCAGGATCTGGGGCGGCAAGCCTGACCTGTACCATGCCTGGCAAGCGGTGGTGCTGCCGGCACTGCCGTTGGCGCCCAGCATGACCAGCGCATTGAGCGCCGGTACTTATGTCACCAAGTGGTGACGTTTGTGCATCCCTTTGTTACCTGCGCCCTGAAAATCCATGTTTAAACTCCGTGCAGCGCAAGCCTAAGACTTGCATGCATAACAACAAAAAAAGGTACTCAGATGAACGCGATTAATCGCCTCGCCGTTGCTATTTCCGTTGCCTCGTTGTTCCCCCTCAGTGCATTTGCCGCCGACTCCAAAGGTACGGTGGAAGTGGTGCATTGGTGGACCTCGGGTGGCGAAAAAGCGGCTGTGGATGTCCTGAAGGCCCAAGTTGAGAAAGACGGCTTCACCTGGAGAGACGGTGCCGTCGCCGGCGGCGGTGGCGCCACTGCCATGACCGTGCTCAAGAGCCGTGCCGTGGCCGGCAACCCACCGGGTGTAGCCCAGATCAAAGGCCCCGACATCCAGGAATGGGCGTCCACCGGCCTGCTCGACACCGACGTGCTCAAAGACGTCGCCAAAGAAGAGAAGTGGGATTCCCTGCTCGACAAGAAAGTCTCCGATACCGTGAAATACGACGGTGACTACGTTGCCGTGCCGGTCAACATCCACCGTGTGAACTGGCTGTGGATCAACCCGCAAGTCTTCAAGAAAGCCGGTATCACCAAGAACCCCACCACCCTCGAAGAATTCTACGCAGCCGGCGACAAGCTCAAGGCCGCGGGCTTTATCCCGCTCGCCCACGGTGGCCAGCCTTGGCAGGACAGCACCGTGTTCGAAGCGGTAGTCCTGTCGGTGATGGGCGCCGATGGCTACAAGAAAGCCCTGGTCGACCTGGATAACGCCGCGCTGACTGGCCCGGAAATGGTCAAGGCCCTGACTGAGCTGAAGAAAGTTGCGACCTACATGGACGTCGACGGCAAAGGCCAGGACTGGAACCTGGAAGCCGGCAAAGTCATCAACGGCAAGGCCGGTATGCAGATCATGGGTGACTGGGCCAAGTCCGAGTGGACCGCCGCCAAGAAAGTCGCCGGCAAGGACTACGAGTGCGTAGCCTTCCCAGGCACCGACAAAGCCTTCACTTACAACATCGACTCCCTGGCGGTGTTCAAGCAGAAAGACAAAGGCACTGCGGCCGGTCAGCAGGACATCGCCAAAGTCGTGCTGGGTGAAAACTTCCAGAAAGTCTTCAGCATCAACAAGGGCTCGATCCCTGTTCGAACCGACATGCTCAATGAAATGGACAAGCTCGGCTTCGACTCTTGCGCCCAGACCGCGGCCAAAGACTTCCTGGCCGATGCCAAGACCGGTGGCCTGCAACCAAGCATGGCGCACAACATGGCCACCACCCTGGCCGTGCAAGGCGCGTTCTTTGATGTCGTGACCAACTACATCAACGACCCGAAAGCCGACCCGGCCGACACCGCCAAGAAACTTGGCGCTGCGATCAAGTCTGCCAAGTAGGAACTCGCTACAAGCTGCAAGTTACGAGCTGCAAGCGGGCGCGGTATGTCTTGACGCTTGTAGCTTGCCGCTTGTAGCTGCCTTCAGTCTTACTATTGGATTTCCCCATGAGTTCTGTTGCTGTGTTCAGCAAAGCCTCGCCGTTCGATGCACTGCAGCGCTGGCTACCTAAACTGGTGCTGGCGCCCAGCATGTTCATCGTGCTGGTGGGCTTCTACGGCTACATCCTGTGGACGTTTGTACTGTCGTTCACCACGTCTACATTCCTACCCAGTTACAAATGGGCCGGTCTTGCGCAATACGAGCGGTTGTTCGACAACGATCGCTGGTGGGTAGCGAGTAAGAACCTGGCGCTGTTTGGCGGCATGTTCATCGGCATCACCCTGGTGATCGGCGTGACACTGGCGATTTTCCTCGACCAGAAAATCCGCCGCGAAGGCTTTATCCGCACCATTTACCTGTACCCGATGGCGCTCTCTATGATCGTCACCGGTACCGCCTGGAAATGGCTGCTCAACCCGGGCATGGGCCTGGACAAACTCCTGCGTGACTGGGGCTGGGAAGGTTTCCGCCTGGACTGGCTGATCGACCCGGACCGCGTCGTTTACTGCCTGGTGATCGCGGCTGTATGGCAAGCCTCGGGCTTCATCATGGCGATGTTTCTCGCTGGCCTGCGTGGTGTTGATCAATCGATCATCCGTGCGGCCCAGATCGATGGCGCCAGCCTGCCGCGCATCTATTGGAGCGTGGTGCTGCCCAGCCTCCGTCCGGTGTTCTTCAGTGCGGTCATGATCCTGGCGCACATTGCGATCAAGAGCTTCGACCTGGTGGCGGCCATGACCGCCGGCGGCCCGGGCTACTCGTCCGACCTGCCCGCGATGTTCATGTATTCGTTCACCTTCAGCCGTGGCCAGATGGGCATGGGCTCGGCCAGTGCAATCCTGATGCTCGGTGCGATCCTCGCGATCATCGTGCCTTACCTCTACTCCGAGCTGAGGACCAAACGTAATGACTAGTTTCGCTTCCAAACCTGCCATCAGCCTGAGTCGCATCGCGATCTACGCAGTGCTGATCCTTGCGGTGCTGTTGTACCTGGTGCCGCTGGTGGTGATGCTGCTCACCAGCTTCAAGACCCCGGAAGACATCAGCACCGGCAACCTGCTGAGCTGGCCGACCGTGGTTTCCGGCATCGGCTGGGTCAAGGCCTGGGATACCGTGGATGGTTACTTCTGGAACTCGATCAAGATCACCGTTCCGGCCGTGCTGATCTCCACCGCCATCGGCGCGTTGAATGGCTATGTGCTGTCGTTCTGGCGCTTCCGGGGTTCGCAGCTGTTCTTCGGTTTGCTGTTGTTCGGCTGCTTCCTGCCGTTCCAGACCGTGCTGCTGCCGGCATCGTTCACCCTCGGCAAGATGGGCCTGGCCAGCACCACCACGGGCCTGGTGTTTGTGCACGTGGTCTACGGCCTGGCGTTCACCACGCTGTTCTTCCGTAACTACTACGTGAGCATCCCGGATGCGCTGATAAAGGCCGCACGCCTGGACGGTGCGGGTTTCTTCACCATTTTCCGTCAGATCATTCTGCCGATGTCGACGCCGATCATCATGGTCTGCCTGATCTGGCAGTTCACCCAAATCTGGAACGACTTCCTGTTCGGCGTGGTGTTCTCCAGCGGCGACTCGCAGCCCATCACGGTGGCGCTGAACAACCTGGTCAACACCAGCACCGGGGCCAAGGAATATAACGTGGATATGGCGGCGGCGATGATCGCCGGGCTGCCGACCCTGTTGGTCTATGTGATCGCAGGCAAGTATTTCGTGCGCGGCCTCACGGCCGGCGCGGTCAAGGGGTAATCATGGCTACGCTTGAACTTCGCAATGTAAACAAGACCTATGGCGCCGGCCTGCCCGACACCTTGAAGAACATCGAACTGTCGATCAAGGAAGGCGAATTCCTGATTCTGGTCGGCCCTTCGGGTTGCGGTAAATCCACGCTGATGAACTGCATCGCCGGCCTGGAGACCATCACCGGCGGCGCGATCATGATCGGCGATCAGGATGTCAGCGGCATGAGCCCCAAGGATCGCGACATCGCCATGGTGTTCCAGTCCTACGCCCTGTACCCGACCATGAGCGTGCGCGAGAACATCGAATTCGGCCTCAAAATCCGCAAGATGCCCCAGGCCGATATCGACGCCGAAGTGGCTCGCGTGGCCAAGCTGCTGCAGATCGAACACCTGCTCAACCGTAAGCCGGGCCAACTCTCCGGCGGCCAGCAACAGCGCGTGGCCATGGGCCGGGCCCTGGCGCGTCGGCCGAAGATCTACCTGTTCGACGAACCGCTGTCCAACCTCGACGCCAAGCTGCGTGTCGAGATGCGCACCGAAATGAAGTTGATGCACCAACGCCTCAAAACCACCACGGTTTACGTGACTCACGACCAGATCGAAGCGATGACCCTGGGCGACAAAGTGGCGGTCATGAAGGACGGCATCATCCAGCAATTCGGTACGCCGAAAGAAATTTACAACGACCCTGCTAACCTATTTGTGGCAAGCTTTATCGGTTCACCACCGATGAACTTCGTTCCTATGCGTCTAAAACGCAAAGACGGAAGGCTGGTGGCGCTGCTCGACAGCGGCCAGGCTCGTTGCGAGTTGCCACTGGGGATGAACGACGCCGGGCTGGAAGACCGCGATGTGATCCTGGGCCTGCGCCCGGAGCAGATCGTGCTGGCGGCGGGCGAGGGTAACGGCTCGTCGAGCATTCGTGCCGAAGTCCAGGTCACCGAGCCCACGGGCCCGGACACCCTGGTATTCGTGCAGCTCAACGACACCAAGGTCTGCTGCCGCCTGGCGCCCGATGTGGCGCCGCAGGTGGGCGAGACCCTGACGCTGCAGTTCGACCCGGCCAAGGTCCTGCTGTTTGACGCCAATACCGGCGAGCGCCTGGGCACAGTCGCCGCATTGCCGGTACCGGGGCACGCCGACAACGTGACCCAGTTCAAGGGCCGCTGAGTAAGATAAGTTGTTGTTTTAGTTAAAAAATGTAACCCGCGTTAGATAAAAACAGTTTAATAACAATAAAGACGAGGATGTAGGGATGAAAAAGCAGCACAACAACACTCGGCTGATCTGCCAACTGTCAGCAGCAGCAGCCCTGGTATTGTCCGCCAATGCGATGGCGGCCGATGCCTTCAGTGCCGACTCCAAGTGGATGACCGGCGATTGGGGCGGCGAGCGTACCAAGCTGATCGAGCAAGGTATCGACATCAAGGCCGACTATGTCGGGGAGATGGGCTACAACGCCCACGGCGGTTACAACAACGACAAGACCGGTCGCTACTCCGACCAGTTCGGCCTTGGCGTGGCACTGGACCTGCAAAAACTGTGGGGCTGGGATAACACCCAGGCCAAGATCCAGCTGACCAATCGTAATGGCCAGAACATTTCCAACGACCGTATCGGCGACCCACGTGCCGGCACCTTGAGCTCGTCGCAGGAAGTGTACGGCCGTGGCCACATGGTGCGTCTGACCCAGTTCTGGATCCAGCACCAGATGTTCGACAACAAGTTGGACGTAAAACTGGGCTACTTCGGTGAAGGCGAAGACTTCAACACCTTCCCGTGCGACTTCCAGAACCTGTCGTTCTGCGGCTCCCAGGTCGGTAACTACGTCAACACCTGGTACAACTGGCCAGTCAGCCAGGCGGCTATCCGCGTGAAGTACAACATTACGCCTGAGCTGTACGCCCAGATCGGCGCCTACAACCAGAACCCATCGCAGCTGGAGCATGGCAATGGCTTCAAGCTCAGCGGCAGCGGCACCAAGGGTACTGTGATCCCGGTTGAATTGGTCTGGTCGCCGAAGGTGAATAACCTGCCGGGCGAATACCGTGTGGGTTACTACAAGAGCGCAGCCGATGCTCCGGACGTGCGTAAGGACGTCAACGGTGGCGATGCGGTCCTCAGTGGCGCTGACTTCCGTACCCGCAGCAGCAAGAAAGGCTACTGGTTCGTTGCGCAGCAGCAACTCACCACCCATAACGGCGACGCGTCGCGCGGCCTGAACATCGCAGCCAACGCCACCTTCCACGACAAGGAAACCAACCTGGTCGACAACTATCAGTCGCTCATGCTGGTGTACAAAGGCCCATTCGATGCGCGTCCAAAAGACGACGTCGGCATTGGTGCCGCGCGTCTGCATGTCAACAACGACGTGAAGCGTAACTCTGAGCTGCTCAACGCCGCGAACGGTGTCAGCGATTACGACAACCCGTTGTACACGCCGATCCGCGAAACCGAATACAACTTCGAACTCAACTACGGCTTCCACGTCACCAACTGGCTGACCGTACGCCCCAACCTGCAATACGTCGTGCAACCTGGCGGCGTGGACAAAGTCGACAACGCGCTGGTGGCTGGCCTGAAAATTCAGTCTCAGTTCTAACGCTGGTGCGATAAGCTCCTTCTCTCTGTGCGCATTTTGCGGATAGCCATGGCTATCCGCTTTTTTTTGCGCAGCACTGTGATACAGGACCGTGGCACATGCCTGAGCATCCGCTGCAACGCTTTTTCAAATCCCTGCGCCCGCGCCCCGTGTTTGCCTGGGAGCGCTTTCAGATGCGCGATGTATTGGTGATCGACCATCCGCTGTGCCAGGCGGTGTTCAGTCGCCAGGGCGCGCAACTGCTGCATTTTCAGCCCCGTGGCCAGAAACCCTGGCTATGGTGCGCGGCCAAGTGGCCGCAGGTCGGCGCCATTCGTGGCGGCGTGCCGGTGTGCTGGCCCTGGTATGGCCGCCACCCCAGCGAAAACGCCTGGCCGTCCCATGGCTGGGCCCGGCTGATCGACTGGAAGCTGCTCGACAGCAGCAACGACGACGAAGGCGTGCGCCTGCACTGGCAGTTGCAACTGTGTGACTGGCAGGTGGACCTGCACGCGCACCTTGGCGAGACCCTGGAATTGCGCCTGAGCACCGAGCATCAGGACGAACTGCCATGCCAGTTGAGCCATGCATTGCACGCTTACTGGCGTATTGGTCACGTCGACGAGATAGCGCTGTCTGGGCTCGACGGTGCGCAAGGTTACGATCAGCTCAATCGCCAGGTGTGTCAGCAGGAGGGCGAGTTGCGCGTGGAGGGCGGATGTCAACGGGTGTTTCAGCACGAGGGCGAACTGCACCTCAAGGATCACGCCTGGCAGCGCGAACTGTGCATCGATACTGGCGAGAGTGCCGACACCGTGGTGTGGCATCCGGGCAGTCGACCATTGTTGGGCGTGAGCTTTAACGAGGCGTCAGGGTTTGTGTGCGTGGAGTCGGCGATGGCCGGGGCGAGCCTGGCGCCGGGGGAGAGGGCGCACCTGAGTTTGCAGGCTCGGGCTGGAGTTTAGCGTTGTTGCTTATGGCCTTATCGCGGGCAAGCCCGCTCCCACATTTGGAACGCATTCCCCTGTGGGAGCAGCGGGCTTGCCCGCGATGGCGGCGGTATTGCTGGTAGCGATTGGAGCTTAGTTAAACTCATCCCCCACCGGATACCGGCTGTCATTCAAGCTCTCTTTGATCTTGCGCAAATGCGGCTGGAAATCCACGCCGCGGCGTAACGTCATGCCGGTGGCCAGCACGTCCAACACCGTCAGCTGAATGATCCGCGACGTCATCGGCATATAGATGTCGGTGTCTTCCGGCAATGGAATATTCAGGCTCACGGTACTGGCCTTGGCCAGTGGCGAGTTCTCGGCGGTTACACCCAGTACCGATGCACCGTTTTCCCGCGCGATGCGCGCCACTTCCACCAACTCGCGGGTACGCCCGGTGTAGGAAATGATCACGAACAACTCACCGGTATGCGCCACCGAGGCGATCATGCGCTGCATCAGCACATCGGCATGGGCGGTGACCGCCAGGTTGAAACGAAAGAACTTGTGCAAGGCATCCATCGCCACCGGGGCCGAAGCACCGAGGCCGAAGAAGTGGATCTGCCGGGCCTGAATCAGCAAATCCACGGCCTTGCTGATCAGGTTAGGGTCCAGGGCCTGGCAGGCGCTGTCCAGGGAGGCGATGGCGCTGCCAAAGATCTTCTGGGTGTAGGCTTCGGGGTTATCATCGGCTTCCACGGCGCGGCTGACGTACGCCGCGCCACTGGCCAGGCTTTGCGCCAGCTGCAATTTGAGTTCAGGGTAACCGCTGACGCCAAATGAGCGGCAGAAACGGTTGACCGTCGGTTCACTGACCGAGGCGGCCTGGGCGAGGGCGGCGATCGAGAAGCGTGTGGCCTGCTGCGGGTTGAGCAGGATGACTTCAGCGACTTTGCGCTCTGCCTTGTTCAAGTCTTCGAGGCGGTTCTGGATCTGCTCCAGAAGATTTCGCACGCGGTCCATTCAGTCTTTCCTTCGGGCGACGATGCAAATTAAGGCGGCAAGCAATCGACGAGCGGCCTGTTGCGGTGGCCTATCCTACTGAGGGTAGCTGAACACCACCACACGCAATGCGTATTTCGGGAAAATGTTGTGGTTATTACTACATTTTTCCTTGAGTGATACCTTGAAAAAAGGTATTTGTAGCTTAACTTGATAAAAGAACAAACATCATGCCTTCGATAACCGTAGAACCCTGCACCTTTGCCCTGTTTGGCGCCTTGGGTGATCTGGCGCTGCGCAAGTTGTTTCCTGCCCTCTATCAGCTTGATGGCGCCGGGCTCCTGCACGATGACACACGCATCCTGGCCCTGGCCCGTGAAGCCGGCTCCGAGCAGCAGCACCTGGCCCATATCGAAAAAGAACTGCGCAAGTACGTCGGCAAGGAACTGGACGAGAGCATCGCCCAGCGCTTTCTGGCGCGCCTGACCTATGTTCACGTCGATTTCTTGAAAGCCGACGACTATGTGGCCCTGGCCGAAAAGGCCGGCACCGAACAACGCTTGATCGCTTACTTCGCCACCCCGGCGGCGGTGTATGGCGCGATCTGCGAGAACCTGTCCAAGGTCGGCCTGGCGGACAACACCCGTGTGGTATTGGAAAAGCCGATCGGTTCGGACCTGGAGTCCTCGCGCAAGGTCAACGACGCCGTGGCGCAGTTTTTCCCGGAAAACCGCACCTATCGCATCGACCATTACCTGGGCAAAGAGACCGTCCAGAACCTGATCGCGCTGCGTTTCGCCAACAGCCTGTTCGAAACCCAGTGGAACCAGCACTACATTTCCCACGTGGAAATCACCGTGGCCGAGCAGGTCGGCATCGAAGGCCGCTGGGGTTACTTCGACAAAGCCGGCCAGCTGCGTGACATGATCCAGAACCACCTGTTGCAGCTGCTTTGCCTGATCGCCATGGACCCACCGGCCGACCTGTCCGCCGACAGTATCCGCGACGAGAAGGTCAAGGTGCTCAAGGCCCTGGCGCCGATCAGCCCGGACGGTCTGACCACCCAAGTGGTGCGTGGCCAATACATCGCCGGCTACAGCGCCGGCAAACCGGTGCCCGGATACCTGGAAGAAGAGAACTCCAACACTCAGAGCGACACCGAAACCTTCGTCGCCCTGCGGGCCGATATCCGTAACTGGCGTTGGGCCGGAGTGCCGTTCTACCTGCGTACCGGCAAGCGCATGCCGCAAAAACTGTCGCAGATCGTTATCCATTTCAAGGAACCGTCCCACTATATCTTCGCTCCCGAGCAGCGCCTGCAGATCAGCAACAAGTTGATCATCCGCCTGCAGCCGGACGAAGGGATTTCCTTGCGTGTAATGACCAAGGAACAGGGGCTGGACAAGGGCATGCAACTGCGCAGCGGCCCGCTGCAACTGAATTTTTCCGATACCTATCGCAGCGCGCGCATCCCCGATGCCTACGAGCGTCTGCTGCTGGAAGTGATGCGCGGCAATCAGAACCTGTTTGTTCGCAAAGATGAAATCGAAGCCGCGTGGAAGTGGTGTGACCAGTTGATCGCCGGGTGGAAGAAATCCGGTGATGCGCCCAAGCCGTATGCAGCGGGCTCCTGGGGGCCGATGAGCTCCATTGCACTGATCACGCGGGATGGGAGGTCGTGGTATGGCGATATCTGAATTGAAACTGCCGCAAGGCGTCAACGCTCATGAGTACCGTACGCCTGCGTTGCTGGCGGACGGCCTGGCCAACGATGTGGCCGAGCAACTGCGCACGGCCATCAGTGCCCGCGGCGTCGCGACCCTGGTCGTATCCGGTGGGCGCAGCCCGGTGGCGTTTTTCCAGAACCTGGCCAAGCAGGGCCTGGACTGGTCGAAGGTCACCATCACGCTGGCCGACGAGCGCTGGGTACCGGTGGAACACGCCGACAGTAACGCCGGCCTGTTGAAGAAGTACCTGTTGCAGGGCCCGGCCGCCAAGGCGCGGTTCCTAAGCCTGTACAGCGCTGCCGCGAACCTTGAAGAAGCTGCCGAGCAGGCCGACCGCCTGCTGGCCGAACTGCCGGCCATCGATGTGCTGGTGTTGGGCATGGGCGATGACGGCCACACCGCCTCGCTGTTTCCCAACAGCCCGAACCTGAACGAAGCCCTGCAGCCCGACGGTACCCGCCGTTGCTGGCCAATGCTGGCGCCGACCGTGCCGCACCAGCGCCTGACCATGAGTCGCGCGTTGCTGGCCACGGCCCACTACACCGTACTGTCGATCTCCGGCAGTTCGAAATTGACCACCTTGAGCGCCGCGCTGGCCGGAGACGATGTCGCCGCCATGCCGATTCGCGCGTTTTTGCAACCTACTTTAGAGATTTACTGGTGCCCATGAGCCAAGGATCAGCCGCTATGAAAAGCCCACAACCGACCGTGTCCATGGCGGATAAAGTTGCCTTGATCGACAGCCTCTGCGCCAAGGCGCGGATCCTGCCGGTGATCACCATCGCCCGCGAACAGGACATTCTGCCGCTGGCCGATGCCCTCGCGGCTGGCGGTTTGACCGCGTTGGAGGTGACCCTGCGTTCGGAGTTCGGCCTCAAGGCCATCCAGGTCCTGCGCGAGCAGCGTCCTGAGCTGTGCACCGGTGCCGGTACTGTGCTTGATCGTCACATGCTGGAGGCGGCGGAAGTGGCCGGCTCGCAGTTCATCGTTACCCCCGGGATCACCCGCGACCTGCTGGAAGCCTCGATACACAGCCCGATCCCGCTGCTGCCGGGCATCAGCAATGCGTCCGGCATCATGGAAGGCTATGGCCTGGGCTACCGTCGTTTCAAGCTGTTCCCCGCTGAAGTCAGCGGTGGCGTAGCGGCGATCAAGGCGTTGGGTGGCCCGTTCGGCGAAGTGAAGTTCTGCCCCACCGGCGGCGTCGGCCCGGCCAATATCAAAAGCTACATGGCGTTGAAAAACGTGATGTGCGTGGGCGGCAGCTGGATGCTTGATCCGGAGTGGGTCAAGAACGGCGACTGGGCACGTATTCAGGAAGTCACCGCTCAGGCGCTGGCGCTGCTGGATTGATCTGATTTACCGAATCGTTGTTGCTGTGCTTAACGGCATTTTTGCGGTGCACTTGGTCGGTGTACCGCTTTTTTTTGCCTGCAATAACGCCAAGCTCGCTTCTAACGAGGGCGGTGGTGCAGTTCGGTGATGGCATGGATCAGATGATGGATGTCGGCCACCGAGGTGACCAACCCCGGTGTGACCCGAATGCACGTCCCGAACGATGCCCCGACGCGCGTCGTGGTGAAGAGGTTGTAGTCCTTGAGCAAACGCTCCGCCATCGCCTGCTGGTCACGACCGCTGAACTTGAAAGCGGTAATCCCGCAATACAACCTTGGATCGTCCGGCGTCAGCACCTCGATCCCCGGCAATGCCCGCACCTGGCTCACCCACACATTGCGCAGGTAATTGACCCGCGCGCCCTTGGCTGCCGCGCCGCCCAGCGCCCGATGCTCGTCCAGTACCCGCGGCAGGGTCATCAGCGCCGGAAAGTTCGGCGTGCTGTAGGAGGTACGCGCGCGTACATCGGTGGTCGGGTAGTGAAATTCGCCCATGTCCGTGTCGATATCGGCCAGGCGCTCGGGCGCGATGTATAAAAAGCCCAGGGTCAACGGCGCGCCGATCCACTTGTGCAGGTTGAACCCGGCGAATTGGATGCCCAGTTCGGCGAGGTTGAAATCGATCTGGCCCAGGGCGTGGGCACCGTCGAGGATCACGTCTACGCCGTGGGCCCGCGCAGCCTGAGCAATGTCGGCTACCGGCATCACCAGCCCGGTGCGATGGGTGACGTGGGTCAGAGCCATCAGTTTGAGGCACGGGTGTTGGGCGAAGGCATCGCGATAGGTCTGTAGCAGGCTGTCGAAACTGGCCGGGTGGGTGTGGGACAGTTCGACAACCTCCACACCGCGATGCGCCGCCAGCCAGCGCATGGCGCCCTTGACCGTGTCGTACTCCAGGTCGCTGATCAGCACCTGGTCGCCCGGCTGCAGGCGATTGTAATTGCGGATCAGCGACTGCAAGGCTTCGGTGGCGTTGCGGGTGAACGCCACCGACTCGGGGTCCACTTCGATCAAGGCGGCGAGCTGGCGCCGGATCTCGACGCTCTCGCCTTGTTCAAAGCGCTGGCGCACATACACCGCATTGCTGCGGTTGATAAACGCTACATGCTCCAGGTATTGCGCCTGGACCGCACGGCTCATGCGACCAAAGTAGCCATTTTCCAGATTGATCGGGCCTGGCTCACAGTCATAGCGCTGGGCGATGGCTTGCCAGTGCGCTTCGTTATCGGCATTGCAGGGCATGGGCGTGGGCTCTTAATGGCGTGGGGCGGGTTTGCCGTGCTTGGCGCGCAGTGGGTCGAGCAGTTCTGACAGGCCGTTGTGGTCGATTTCCTGCATCAGTGCCAGCAGACCGCCCAGTTCGCCGTGGGGGAAACCTTCACGGGCGAACCAATTCAGGTAAGGGCCGGGCAGGTCGGCGATGATCCGGCCCTTGTATTTGCCGAAGGGCATTTCGCGGGTGACCAGCAGTTCCAGCTTTTCCGGGTTCATGGGCGTCAGGCAGTTACGAGGTTGGTCTTGGAAAATACAGGCATTCTGCATGAAGGCCAAATGACAGATCATGCAAATAACGTAGATACAGATGGTTCAATATTTCGTAACTATTTGAATTTAAACAATAAATTTATTTTTCAAAACCTGGCACGAGCGCTGCAATCATTAAGACAACCTTTCTCAACCCACATAAGGAATTGAAAAATGACTGACATCAACAAAGAATCGATCTCTGTACTGAACGACCTGATCGAAACCAGCATCGACGGTCAAAAAGGTTTCAAAGAGTGCGCTGAAGACATCAAGCACCCAGAACTCAAGGCGCTGTTTGCCAAGCGTTCTGCTGATTGCGCCACCGCTGCCGCCGAGCTGAAAACCGCCGTGCGTGCCCTGGGTGGTGATCCGGAAGATTCCGGCAGCGTTGCCGGCGCACTGCACCGTGGTTGGGTCGACGTTAAGTCGATGGTGACCGGTAAAGATGAAGAGGCTGTGCTGAACGAAGCCGAGCGCGGTGAAGACCACGCACTCAAGGCTTACCGTGAAGCGATCGAGAAGATCAACAAGCACAACCTGCTGGGCATTCGTGACCTGGTTGAGCGTCAGTACCATGGCGTACAACGCAATCACGACCAAGTGAAAGCCCTGCGTAACCAGGCTCGCGCTCAGTCGTAAGCTTACCGCGTAGTAAATGGGGGAGGGGGCTTGCTCCCGATAGCAGTGAATCAGTCGATGTTTAATGACTGACTTACCGCAATCGGCTGCAAGCCCCCTCTCACCTTTGTATTCAGCCGATGCTGATCGGCGGCAGTTCGGTCAGGGTCACCACCTGCTGTTTACGCGGTGCGAGGATCTCCGCCTCGCCATCCACCACCAGCTCATCGCGCTGGTTGAACACACGGGTGGCAATGCGCACGCGGAACTTGGGCAGTTTTTCCAGGATTTCCAGGCGCACGGTCAAGGTGTCGCCAATCTTCACCGGCTTCTGGAAGCTCATCTGCTGGCCGATGTAAATGGTACCCGGCCCAGGCAACTCACAGGCGACCGCTGCGCTGATCAGTGCGCCGCTGAACATGCCGTGGGCGATACGCTCCTTGAACATGGTCGCCTTCGCGTATTCCGCATCCAAATGCACCGGGTTGTGGTCACCGGACATGGCGGCGAACAGCTGGATATCGCGCTCTTCAACGGTTTTGCTGTAGCTGGCGGTCTGGCCGACTTCAAGGGCTTCGTACGGGGTATTGGTAACCTGGGTCATCTCAAGGTGCATCCTGTGGATAATCGGTAATTTTTTGATTTCAAAGGAAAAGTTATTCGCAGCGGGGCGGCCGATGCAAGCTCAGGGCGTGGTCCAGCCATGTCAGTACATCCGCCGTGACTTGCGAACGATTGGTTTCGTTGAACACTTCATGACGCGCCTGCGGGTAGATAGTCAGCTGCAGGTGCTGGCAGCCGGCCGCTTGCAGGGCCTGGGCCAGGTGGGTGAGACGCTTGCCCTCACTGACCGGATCACATTCGCCGCCCATTACCAGAATCGGCAGGCCCGGATCGATCTGCCGCAGGTTGGACGCTTTGCTGATCTGCTGCAAGCCGCCGAGCAGGTCCACCCACAATTGGTTGGTGCAGCGAAAGCCACAGAGTGGATCGTTGATGTACTTATCCACCTCGTCCGGGTCGCGGCTGAGCCAGTCGAAAGCTGTGCGATTGGGTTTGAATGCTTTGTTGAATGAGCCGAACGACAGAAAGTCGATCAGCGCGCTGCGACCGCGCACGCCTTGGCGCAGGCGTTCGGCGCGAGCGATCAGGCGCGCGGCGCGGTACAGCGCCACCGGCTGGAAATTCGACCCGCTGAGAATCGCCCCATGCAGGCTGGCGCTGTGGTGCAGCAGGTAAGCCTGGGCGATGTAGCTGCCCATGCTATGCCCCAGCAGCACGATCGGCAGCCCCGGATGCTGTTGGCCGATGTGCTGGTTGAGGCTGGCCAGATCGCCCACCACTTTGCTCCAACCGTCGCGCTCGGCGAACAACCCCAGAGTACCTTCATCGGCGGTCCGGCCATGACCGCGCTGGTCCGGCGCGTACACGCCGTAGCCCGCGTCGCACAGCGCCTGGGCCAGCCGCGCATAGCGCCCGCTGTGCTCAGCCATGCCATGGGACACCATCACCACGGCCTTGATCGGAGCCTGCGGCATCCATTGATTCACGTAGAGACGAGTGTGATCGTTGGCGGTCAGCCAGAAGGTGGACGGGTTCATGGCGATTCCTTTGCTCCGGGTCGTTGCAGTGTATCGCTGATCGGGTGAGGGGCGGGGTATCTGCCTGCGCATCAGCGGCAAGATTCATACAATCAATGACACAGTTCAGTGTATTTGCCTGTTTGGCCATAGCTGCTAACGTCCCCAAAGCTCCGCTTTCTATAAAGGCGGCCGGACACATGCGGGCAAGGGGAATAAGAATAATGCAACCTGATTTCTGGAATGACAAACGTGCGGCGGGCGTTCCCAATGACATCGACCTCACCACCTACAAGTCGGTGATCGAAGTGTTCGAGCGGTCCTGCAAGGCGTTCGCCGACCGTCCGGCATTCAGCAACATGGGCATCACCCTCACGTACGCCGAGCTTGAACGCCAGAGCGCGGCGTTCGCCGGCTACCTGCAGCATCACACCGACCTCAAGCCCGGCGAGCGCATCGCGGTGCAGATGCCCAACGTGCTGCATTACCCGATTGCCGTGTTCGGCGCGCTGCGCGCCGGGCTGATCGTGGTCAACACCAACCCGCTGTACACCCCGCGTGAGATGCGCCACCAGTTCAAGGATGCCGGCGTGCGCGCGCTGGTCTACCTCAACCTGTTCGGTTCACGGGTGCAGGAGGTGTGCGCGGACACCGAGATCGACTACCTGATCGAAGCGAAAATGGGCGACTTCCTGCCCGCGGTCAAAGGCTGGCTGGTCAACACCGTCGTCGACAAGGTCAAGAAGATGGTCCCGGCCTACCACCTGCCGCGCGCCGTGTCGTTCAAGCGCGCGCTGCGCATGGGGGCGGGCCTGGGCGTGACCCGCCACCCGGTGACCCTGGATGACATCGCCGTGTTGCAATACACAGGCGGCACCACCGGCCTGGCCAAGGGCGCGATGCTGACCCACGGCAATCTGGTCGCCAATATGCAGCAGGCGCGGGCGTGCATGTCCCAGGTCAGCGACAACGGTCAGCCGCTGGTGCGCGAAGGGCAGGAGGTGATGATTGCGCCGCTGCCGCTGTACCACATCTATGCCTTCACCGCGAACTGCATGTGCATGATGGTGACCGGCAACCACAACGTGCTGATCACCAACCCGCGCGACATCGGAGGGTTTATCAAGGAGCTGAAAAAATGGCGGTTCTCCTGCCTGCTGGGGTTGAACACCCTGTTTGTGGCGCTGATGGACCACCCGGACTTCAAGACCCTGGATTTCTCCCACCTCAAGATCACCAATTCCGGCGGTACTGCGCTGGTCAAGGCCACCGCCGAGCGCTGGAAGGCCCTGACCGGCTGCACCATCGGCGAAGGCTACGGCCTGACCGAAACCTCGCCGGTGGCCAGCACCAATCCTTACGGCAGCCAGTCGCGGCTGGGCACCGTGGGCATGCCGGTGCCGGGTACGGCGATGAAAGTGATCGATGACGAAGGCCACGAATTGCCCCTGGGGGAGCGCGGCGAATTGTGCATCAAGGGCCCTCAGGTGATGAAAGGCTACTGGCAACAGCCGGCGGCAACCGCCGAAACCCTGGATGCCGAGGGCTGGCTGAAAACCGGGGATATCGCGGTGATCGACAGCGACGGTTTTGTGAGCATCGTCGACCGCAAGAAAGACCTGATCATCGTGTCCGGTTTCAACGTATACCCCAACGAAATCGAAGACGTGGTAATGGCCCACCCGGCGGTGGCCAGTTGTGCGGTGATCGGCGTGCCGGACGAGCGCACCGGGGAAGCGGTAAAACTGTTCGTGGTAGCGCGTTCTCAGGGCGTTAGCCTTGAAGAGCTGAAGGCCTACTGCAAAGCCAACTTCACCGGCTACAAAGTGCCCAAGCACATCGTCTTGCGTGAGTCGTTGCCGATGACGCCGGTGGGCAAGATCCTGCGCAGGGAGCTGCGCGAGATCGCCTGACCCCGAAGTGAAATGCAATCAAAATGTGTAAGGGGGCCTGCCCCCGATGGCGGTGGAACAGTCAGCATTTGTATCGACTGATCCACTGCCATCGGGAGCAGGCCCCCTCTCATATTCGTCTGTGTTTAACCTGTTAAGCCCTGTTCTAGAGCCTTTTCAGGCGGTATAGAATTTTTGCTCTAAAAATGACTATTGGATATTCTTGAGTCATGTTTATGACTGTAGGGGCCTCTTTTGGCTCTAGTCGGCCCTCGGCAAAGCTGCTACTCTCGGCGCGCTTTGTGACCTCTCGGCCTGCTTGAACGCGCCGGACTCACCTAAAAAAACATACACCAATAATAATCGCATCAAATGCGATGATGAATTCGCGTCGCTGAGGAGTGGGCTTCCATGAACGAAGACTTTTGGAAGGATAAGTACCCCGCCGGGATTGCTGCAGACATCAATCCAGACGAGTATCCAAATATTCAGGCGGTACTGAAACAGTCCTGCCAGCGCTTCGCCAACAAACCGGCTTTCAGCAACCTGGGCAAGACAATCACCTACGGTGAATTGTACGAACTGTCCGGCGCCTTTGCCGCTTACCTGCAACAGCATACCGACTTGAAGCCAGGCGATCGAATCGCCGTGCAACTGCCCAACGTCCTGCAATACCCGGTCGCTGTGTTCGGTGCCATCCGCGCCGGCCTGATCGTGGTCAACACCAACCCGCTGTACACCGCGCGGGAAATGGAACACCAGTTCAACGATTCCGGCGCCAAAGCGCTGGTGTGCCTGGCCAACATGGCTCACCTGGCGGAAAAGGTCGTGCCCAAGACCGCCGTCAAGCATGTGATCGTCACCGAAGTCGCCGACCTGCTGCCGCCGCTCAAGCGCCTGCTGATCAACAGCGTCATCAAGTACGTGAAAAAGATGGTCCCGGCGTATCACTTGCCCCAGGCCGTCAAGTTCAACGACGTGCTCGCCAAAGGCCGTGGCCAACCGGTCAGCGACGCCAGTCCGCTCAGCAGCGATGTGGCCGTGCTGCAATACACCGGCGGCACCACCGGCGTGGCCAAGGGCGCGATGCTGACCCACCGCAACCTGGTGGCCAACATGCTGCAGTGCAAGGCGCTGATGGGCTCAAACCTCAATGAGGGTTGCGAGATCCTGATCACGCCGCTGCCGCTGTACCACATCTACGCGTTCACCTTTCACTGCATGGCGATGATGCTGATCGGCAACCACAACATCCTGATCAGCAACCCGCGCGACCTGCCGGCGATGGTCAAGGAACTGTCGAAGTGGAAGTTCAGTGGCTTTGTCGGCCTGAACACGTTGTTCGTGGCGCTGTGCAACAACGAGGCTTTCCGCAAGCTGGACTTCTCCGCACTGAAAGTCACCCTGTCGGGCGGCATGGCCCTGCAATTGGCGGCGGCCGAGCGCTGGAAAGCCGTGACCGGTTGCGGCATCTGCGAAGGTTACGGCATGACCGAGACCAGCCCGGTGGCCACGGTCAACCCGATCCAGCATATCCAGATCGGCACCATCGGCATTCCGGTGCCCTCGACGGTGTGCAAGGTCATTGCCGACGACGGCACCGAGCTGGCGCTGGGCGAAACCGGCGAATTGTGCGTCAAGGGCCCGCAAGTGATGAAGGGCTACTGGCAGCGCCAGGACGCCACCGACGAGATGCTCGACAGCGAAGGCTGGCTCAAGACCGGCGACATCGCGATCATCCAGCCCGATGGCTATATGCGCATTGTCGACCGCAAGAAGGACATGATCCTGGTCTCCGGCTTCAACGTGTACCCCAACGAGCTGGAAGACGTGCTGGCCGGCCTGCCGGGCGTGTTGCAATGCGCGGCCATCGGTGTGCCGGACGAGAAATCCGGTGAGCACATCAAGCTGTTTATCGTGGTCAAGCCGGGCGCGACCCTGACCAAAGAGCAGGTCATGGAGCACATGCGCGCTAACGTTACCGGCTATAAGGTGCCCAAGGCCGTGGAATTTCGCGATGCCTTGCCGACTACCAACGTAGGCAAGATCCTGCGTCGCGAGTTGCGCGACGAAGAGCTGAAGAAGCTCGGGCTTAAAAAGTAATGCAATTCAAATGTGGGAGGGGGCCAAGCCACCTCTCACATTTTTTTGACTGCGGCTCTTACAGAGCGAACTGCGCGAAGCTCACACCTGCACCCGCCGGACGCACGTCCTTCAAGAACGAGTCCTTGTCCGCGCTCAGCTCCAAGGTGATCTCCGGCCTGCGCTTGCCCGCATTACGCACCACCAACCCTTCGAGTTTTTCACGCAGAAACGCCGTCGGCACCTTCAGGTGCAGCAACTGGTCGGATTCGGCGTTATGCATCAACAAGTGAATCCACTCGTACTGACCCACCGCAATCCGCGCCACCGGCAGATCGAACCACCAGATATTGCGTTTACGGTCCAGGTCGGTGAAATGGCAATTGTTGACGCCGAGTACGGCACCGCCCAATTCCTGGTTTCTGCGGGCAATGGCCTGTGCTTTATTGAGTTTCATAACCTTCCTACGGGATCTGTTATTCAGCGTAATAGCCTGAATGTGCCGCGCATTCTCGTGGGTTGGCCGCAAAACATAAAGCCCAACCTGTGCGCGACGATCAAATGCACGTTGAAATAATTGAAACTCTGCCGAACGGCCCCCGGTCAATCTTTAGGTAATGACCAAAAACCCTGATTGTTCTTTCGGAGAAATACCATGGGCAGCACAGCGGATAAGGCAAAAGGTTTGGCCAACGAAGCGGTTGGTAACGTCAAGCAAGGTGTCGGCAAAGCGACCGATAACGACAAACTGCGTGCTGAAGGTGTGGTTCAAGAGAAGAAAGGCGAAGCACAGCAGGCTGTCGGCAAGACCAAGGATGCCGTCAAAAAAGCCACTAAGTAATGCTGGCTAGGGCGGGTGCAAACCCGTCGTCCTGCGGCCATCCACGGATGGCCGTTTTTATGTCCTGCGCTGCAACTAAACTTTGGAAATTGTTTCAAAGTCGCCAGATGGGCTACTTTGAGGTAGAAAACGGCTCTTGAGTCGCCCACGATCTTTTCCTCTTTGCGGCGAAAGGAGACGCTATGATTTTTCCCGTACTTGATGGCCTCAAGCTGCACACCGTGCTGTTTCGCACCATCAAGGAATTCGTCGATGACGAAATGCCCACCTACGCGTCGGCGCTGGCTTACCAGATGCTGTTCTCGCTGTTTCCATTCCTGCTGTTTTTGATCGCCCTGATCGGTTTCCTGCACCTGCCGGACTTCTTCAGCTGGCTGCGCCTGCAATCGGAGCTGGTGCTGCCGCCCCAGGCGCTGGAGCAGGTCAACCCGGTGATCGACCAGCTGCAGCAATCCAAAGGTGGCCTGCTCTCGGTAGGTATCGTGATTGCACTGTGGACGGCCTCGGCCGGTGTTCGCCTGATGATGAGCGCGATGAACGCGGCCTACGACGTGGTCGAAGGTCGGCCGATCTGGAAGCGTTTTCCGCTGTCGATTTTTTATACCATCGGTATCGCCGGCATGCTGCTGGCCGCTGCCGCGCTGATGGTGCTCGGCCCTCAAGTGATGGAGTGGCTGGCGGGGCAGATCGGTATGCAGGAGTTCGTGGTGACCCTGTGGACCATCCTGCGCTGGCCGCTGATCGTGATCCTGCTGATGTTTGCCGTGGCGTTGATGTACTACGTGATGCCCGATGTCGAGCAGAAGTTTCGCTTTATCACGCCGGGCTCGGTGCTGGCGGTGGTGGTGTGGATCGTCGCCTCCCTGGGTTTTGGCTATTACGTCAAGACCTTCGCCGACTACAACGCCATGTATGGCAGCATCGGTGCGATCATTGTGTTGCTGCTGTACTTTTATATTTCCGCCGCGGTGCTGCTGCTGGGCGCGGAGATGAACGCCGTGATCGAACACATGTCAGCCGAAGGCAAGGAACCCGGGGCGAAGGATTTCGACGAGCCGCCGGCCTTGGAAAAACAGCACGTGTCCGGCCTTGGCCGTGACCACTCCATCAAGCCCACTACTGACGAAGTCTGATCGATGATCCGTGAAATCCTGAAAATGGGCGACGAACGCCTGCTGCGCATCGCCCCTCCGGTTCCGCCGGAAATGTTCGACAGCCCCGAGCTGTGGCAATTGATCGATGACATGTTCCAGACCATGGAACATGTAGGAGGTGTGGGCCTGGCCGCCCCGCAGATCGGCGTCGACCTGCAACTGGTGATCTTTGGCTTCGAGAGCAGCGAACGCTACCCGGACGCGCCACCCGTGCCCCAGACCATCCTGATCAACCCGTTGATCACGCCGCTCAGCCCGGTGCTCGAAGAGGGGTTTGAAGGCTGCCTGTCGGTGCCTGGCCTGCGTGGCGCGGTGAACCGCTACCAGCAGATCCGCTATGAAGGTTTCGACCCCAAGGGCGAGCCTATCGTGCGCTTTGCCGATGGTTTCCATGCGCGGGTAGTGCAACACGAATGCGACCATCTGATCGGCCGCTTATACCCGTCGCGCATCACCGATTTCAGCAAGTTCGGTTTCATCGACGTGATGTTCCCGGAGCTGGATCCCACTACGGCCGATTAAACAAAGAAATGCCGATCAGAATGTGGGAAGGAGCTTGCCCAGTAGCCTTAGTTAGCTGCACATAATCCAAGCCTGCTCACCACAGGGGATCGGCGCACAAAGTGGTTGTGGTGAGCGGGCTTGCCCCGCGCCGGGCCGCGAAGCGGCCCTCTCTCCAGACACAGCGGTGTGCCAGACAAAAAACATGGGCCATTCCCTGCCGGTCACCGGCTATCCGAGGGCGACCTCACTCCCGATTCCAAGCCCATCGCGATCATCGGTTTGTTGCGCTTGTAACGCACCAGCCGCTCGCTGAGGGACTGCGGCAATCGCGTGTCCTGTGTAAAGCCCATCCGCTGATACAACCGCTCCAAGTCAGGATGGCACAACAACCATACCGTGCCCTCGGCTGACGCGACTGCCTCACGGATCAACCGCGTCGCCAAACCCTGGCTGCGATAATCCGGCGCCACAAACACGCCCGTCAGCCACTGCCCGCCCACTGCGGGGGTCAGGCACAACCCGGCGACAATGTCGCCATCGCGCGCCACCCATAAACGCCCGCCCTTGAGCGCCTTCATCGATGAGTCGTGGCGGCGGTAAAATTTGTTCAGCAGCGGCCACAGGGGCGCTGGCAGTGGCTCAATGGACAACTCGGGCATGGTATTCAAGCAGGCGTCGTGAGGGGGCCAGGATTATAAGCGCCTTCTGCCGGGCAATAGGTGGTATACCCAATGCTGCATCCCTTCACAGCGGAGTACGCAACATGGCCAAAGGTATGGATTCAAAGAAAGCCGCGAAGAAAAAACCGGCAAAGACCGCCGATGAAAAACGCGCAGACAAGTAAGCCAAGAAATCCGAAACAGGTCTGTTCGGGCACTGATCCGCAAACGCCTGTTCGCTCAAGGGCGAGCAGGCTTGCGAAGTCGTTCGATGGCACGATCATCCGGGAATGGCCGCAGCGTTCGTGAGTGCTTAAAAACCTCGCGGCCAGTGACGTCAGATGGCCGCCAAGGTCTCTTTCAGCGCTTGCGCCTGAGGCGCAGCCGTCTTCGCCGCTACTTGCTGTTCCTGCTGCTGCTTCAAGCGTTCAGCCACCTGCTTGGAAATCGCGTCCTGCTTTTCCTGCGACATGTTCTGCACATCCGCCTCGGTCAGCCCCTGTTCCTTGAGCAATTGCTCACGGATACGTTCGGCCGGAGATTTGCTCATGTATTCAGTGAACTCCGCGCGTGCGCCGGACGTAGCGTTGGTGGCCGGCACATCGCTGGTGGTACTGGTCTGCAATTGCACACGGGTTTTGGCGAAGGCTTCATCGATACGATCGGTGGCCTTGTCCAGTTCCTTTTGCGCGGCCGGTACGGTCACGGCTTGTTGCGCCGCTTGCAAAGCGCCGCTGTACAGTGCGCTGGCGGCGGCGTTGGCGGGGTCCATGTCGGGGCGCTTGATCTGTTGAACGGTCGACACGGCTTGGGTGTTGTTGTTTACCAGCATGATCGTCACCTGTGAAATGTTCGTTGCCACAGCTGGAGCAAATAGCATGCCGAGTGCCGGCCCCCCCGGTTTGTTGGGGGCGGCGCGCCGTCGGCGGCAAAACTTATCCCACCGACGGCCAACCGTTGCCGTCAATGGGCGATATGTTCCAGGGCCAGGTTGCGCGTGCGTGGCCCGAACCAACTGATGGTGATCATCACGATCAACGTGCTGCTGGCGATAAACGCCAGTACACCGGGCGTGCCCAAGTGCTCGAGAATGAACCCGATCAACAGACTGCTGAACACTGTCGACAAGCGGCTGAACGAATAACAGAACCCCACCGCCCGCGCGCGAATATTGGTTGGGAACAGTTCGCTCTGGTACGAGTGATAACTGAAGCTCAGCCAGGCATTGCAGAACGTGATCATCACCCCGCAGAACACCAGCCCCACCGCCGTGGTCTGTAGCGCGAACAGGCTGCCGAAGATTACCGCGCCCATGGCCGAGCCGACGATCTGCCACTTGTTCTCAAAGCGGTTGGCCACCTTCACGAACAGCAACGGCCCCAGCGGATAGGCGAGGGTGATGATAAACGCGTACAGCAAACTGTGGGTCACACTCACGCCCTGGCCCGACAGCAACGCCGGCAACCAATTGCCAAAGCCGAAAAAACCGATGGCCTGGAACACATGGAACACGATCAGCATCAACGCCCGGCGTCGGTACGGCGGCTGCCAGATATCGGCAAAACGCCCGCTGCCCTGCACGCTGACGGCCTCTGGCTCGGGCTCGTCCAGCGGTTTGCCGTGATCCTGGCGGCAGTGCGCCTCCAGGTTGTCCATGATCTGCCCGGCCTCGTCGAAGCGGCCTTGTTGCGCGAGCCAACGCGGTGATTCCGGCAAACGCTTGCGCAGTTGCCAGATAAACAGTGCAAACACCGCACTGGTCAGCACCACCCAACGCCAACCGGCGATCCCGAATGGCGCCTGGGGCACCAGCCACCACGACATCAGCGCCACGGCGGGCACCGACAGAAACTGGATAAAAAACGCGAAGGCAAACGCTGAGCTGCGCATGCGCTTGGGCACCAGTTCCGAGAGGTAGGCGTCGATCGTCACCAGCTCGATGCCCAGGCCGATGCCCACCAGAAAACGCATGCCGATAATGCCCAGGGCGGATGTCTGGATGCCCATCAACACGGTGGCCACCGTGTACCAGATCAGCGCAAAGGTGAAGATCGCCCGGCGCCCGAAGCGATCGGCAATCGGACTGAGCAGGCTGGCGCCGAGGAACAGGCCCAGAAAGGTCGCGGAGGCGAACGCGGCCTGGTCGGAGAAACCGAACACACCCTCGCTGCCGGTGTGGAAAATTCCATCGCTGATCAGGCCTGGGCTGATGTAGGCAGTCTGGAACAGGTCATACAACTCAAAAAAACCACCGATCGACAGCAGCGCCACCAGGCGCCAGACGGTGGCGACGGCGGGCAGGCGGTCGATGCGTGCGCTGATGTGGGCAGCGCGCAACGGGTCGATGCCGTCGGTGGCTGAGGCGGTGAGGGTCGACATGGCTGAGATTCCAGGGGCAGTGACCTGGAATCTTAGCCGGCTAACGGAAACTGCTGCTTGTTAAGTTGCAGGTGGCGCCGAGCACATTTGGCGATTAATTGCGCATAAGGCGCATGGCTTAAGGTTTTATGGCGTGACGATCAATTATGACCATCAAGGGCGAATGCCTTGAAGCCCGCATGCTGGCTGAGCCTGTCGTAATAGGCCGTCACCGCGGGAAAGGGCGGATGCTCCATCGGCGTCATGCGCCAGCGGTGCACCGACAGGCCGATAAGGATGTCGGCCAGGGTAAATTCATCACCGGCGACGTAGGCCTGCGTCTTGGTCAACTGTTGTTCGAGGATGGCCATCTTGTCGTTCCAGCCTTGCACACCGGCCTGGATGCGTTGCGGGTCCTGATAGTCCGGGTTTTTGCGCACCAAGGCATGGAACGCGTAGCCCCAGGACGGGTTCAGCTCGGTAGCCTGCCAATCCATCCACTGCTCCACCCGAGCCCTTGGCGCGGGCTCGGCGGGCAGCAGGTCATGCCGTTGGTATAGGCCGACCAGATAGCGGCAAATGGTATTGGATTCCCACAGCACGCCGTGGTCATCGATCAGCACCGGCACCTGGGCGTTGGGGTTCAGGGCCAGGAACTCGGCGGATTGAGTGGGTGTGTAGCCGATGCCCCAATCTTCACGCACGTAGTCGATGCCCAGTTCCTGGCAGGTCCAGAGCACTTTGCGCACGTTGATGGACGACGCGCGGCCCAAGATTTTCAGTGAATGTCCCATGGTGCTTCCCTGGCGATGGAGAGAGGGGACAATCTAGCAGGGGCGACAAGCGACGGCGATATCTCTAAGTGTGCACGGAAAAAAATGTGCGAAGGGGAGGGGCTCAACAGCGTGGGGCGTGCAGGTCCGCGGCCTTGCCGACCAGCAGTACGCTCAGCTCACTTAATTGATGAATGGCCAAGGCGACATCACGGTGTTTACCGGATAGGTCATTGGACAAATCAAGCAGCAAGGTGCTGACGGAACAGACGGTTTCGTAACTGTTGATCAACAGGCTTTCGATGGAGACATCGGGGATGACGGTGAAAAGCGTATGCGTGGGATGTGGGCTTTGCATGTTTAAGTACCTGATTTGGGCTGATACCTCATCGCTACTAAACGAGGGTGGCAGCTGTACGCAGGTTAGTAGACCGGTATCCCACACAAACCCGGCGCACCCGAAGGCGCCCTGCGCACAGCCACCATCAAGCATCGATAGGCTCATGCATCTTGTGTTGGGAGGCTCGGGCTACTAAACCCGATCACCGAGAATTCAGCGACCGGCAAACCTTAAAGATCGCCTCCCAGGCACACAAGCCGGCGGATTCTGACGTAAGCGTAGGCAAGCGGGCAAGGCGCTTACCGTAATGTCAGCTGCTTCCTACACCTGTCCTACGTGCTCTCCCGCACGCGCAACTCAAACCCCATATCCACCACCGGCTTGGCGATCTTGTTACCCGCCATGATCGTCAACAAATGCTCCGCCGCACGCCGGCCAATCGCTTCGCGCGGAGTGCTGATGCTGCTCAGGCGCGGCACCATGAAGGAGGAGGACGGCAAGTCGTTGAAACCCAGCACCGCCACTTGTTCGGGCACCTTGATGTTATGGCGCAGCGCTTCCAGCAATGCGCCCTGGGCCAAGTCGTCATTGCCGAAGAAAATCGCATCCACATCCGGATGGCTGGCCAGCAACTGCAGAAACAACTCGCCGCCCAGGCCCACGGAAGAGGGGCGCGGCGTCAGCAGTTCCAAGGCGGGGTCGTAGAGGCCGGCCTGTTGCAGCGCGCGGCGAAAGCCTTCGCCGCGCAGCAGGGTGCGTTGGTCCAGTTGCGCGCCGATGTACGCCAGGCGCTTGCGCCCACGGGCGATCAAGTGCGCCGCCGCCGTTTCACCGGCGACCAGTTGCGAGAAACCCACGCAGTTCACGCCGGCGTTGGGGTCCAGGTCCATCATGTAGACGCAGGGTACGTTGCTGGTCTCGACCATCCGTCGGGCGCTTTCGGTGCGGTCGAAGCCGGTCAGCAGCAGGCCTCGCGGCTGGTAGGCCATGTAATTGCGCAGCAGGTTTTCTTCTTCATCGCGCGAGTAGTGGGAGTTGCCGATCAACACTTCGAAGCCCTTGGGCCGCAGTACCTGATGAATGGCTTCGAGGGTTTCGATGAACAGCAGGTTGGACAGCGAAGGCACCAGCACCACCACCGAATGGCTCTGGGCCGAGGCCAATGCGCGGGCGGCAGGGTTGACCACGTAATTGAGTTCGGCGGCGGCGTGCCGGACTTTTTCCGCCAACTCCGTGGCCACGGTGCTGATGCCGCGCAGGGCGCGTGAGGCGGTGATAGGGCTGACGCCGGCCAGGCGGGCGACTTCGTTCAGGGTGGGGCGTCCCGTCGTGCGGGTATTTTTATCGTTCTTGGAGGTCATCAGGCGGCTTGCCAAACAAAAATCGAGGCACTAAGGTAGCGCTGTCTCCAAAAGGCTGCAAATACTTGAACGTTGGGTTGCCTGATCCTGTTCAAACCATTGGAGCGGATGCACGCGTCACTCCATAAAAAAAGACAAGACGGCGCGGGAAAAGCCTGTTTTTGCACTAGCCTTACAGCGTGCAAGGGTAGCGCTATCTGCGTCCTGAGGTGTTTCATGAGTCAACCTGTTACCGCCTTGGTCATCATGGGTGTTGCCGGCTGCGGCAAGACCAGTGTCAGCGAGGCCCTGTGCCGCCTTAACGGCGCCACCGCCATTGAAGGCGACAGCTTTCACCCCGCCGCCAACATCGAAAAGATGAGCGCAGGCCACCCCCTCAACGACGACGACCGCGCCGGCTGGCTCGACATCCTCTGCGATGAGCTGCGCCGCTCGCTCAAGGCCGGCCAACACCCGGTGCTCACCTGCTCGGCCCTCAAGAAAAAATACCGCGACCACCTGCGCGAAGCCGCGCCGGGCCTGGGGTTCGTGTTTCTGGAACTGACCCGTGAAGTGGCCGCCGACCGCGTGTCCCACCGCCCTGGGCACTTTATGCCGGCCAGCCTCATCGACAGCCAGTTCGCCACCCTCGAATCGCCCAAAGGCGAGCCGCTGACCCTGGCCCTCAACGCCAGCCGCGACAACGTCGAGCAACTCGCCGAGCAGACCAACGCCTGGTGGCTGGAACACGGTTTTGAACCATCCAAATAATTGTTTGCCGGACAAGATAGCGCTATCCCCGGCAACTCATTCAATACCCGCTTTAATAACAACAACAAACAGGAGAGACCCCCATGTTTGGCATGTCCCACGAGTCGTATCTGCTGCTTGATGCAGTGGTCACTATTATCGGACTGATCGTCTTGATCACCCGTTTCAAGGTTCACCCGTTTATCGCGTTGATCATTGCGGCAGGCTTTCTCGGCCTGACCTCGGGCATGCCCGTGGACAAGATCATCAAGGCGTTCCAGGACGGTTTCGGCGGCGTGCTCGGCTTTGTCGGCATCATCCTCGCCCTGGGCACGATGCTCGGCAAGATGATGGCCGAATCCGGCGGCGCCGATCAGATCGCCCAGACCCTGATCCGCGCCTTCGGCAAGGAAAAGGTCCAGTGGGCCATGATGTTCGCCGCGTTTCTGGTGGGTATCCCACTGTTCTTCGAAATCGGCTTTGTGCTGCTGATCCCGCTGGTGTTTATCGTCGCGCGCCGCACCGGTGTGTCGCTGATCAAAATCGGCATTCCGTTGCTCGCCGGCCTGTCGGCGGTGCACGGCCTGGTGCCGCCGCACCCGGGCCCGCTGCTGGCCATCGGTGTGTTTGGCGCGGACATCGGCAAGACCATCCTGTACGGCCTGATCGTCGCACTGCCGACCGCCATCATCGCCGGCCCTATCTTCGGTACGTTCATCGCCAAGTACATTCCGGGCAACCCGTCCCAGGAACTGGTGGATCAACTGGCCCGCGAGCCGGAAAGCAAAGACCTGCCGAGCTTCAGCATTACCCTGATCACCGTGCTGTTGCCGGTGTTCCTGATGCTGCTCAAAACCTTCGCTGACATCGGCCTGCCGGACGGCCACATCGTGCGCAACTGGATGGATATGATCGGTCATCCGATCTCCGCCCTGCTGCTGGCGTTGCTGCTGTCGTTGTACACCTTTGGCAGCCGCCAGGGCATTCACTCCAAGCAGATCCTCAAACTGCTCGACGCCAGCCTTGCGCCAACCGCCGCGATCATCCTGATCATCGGTGCCGGTGGTGGCTTCAAGCAGATGCTGGTCACCAGCGGTGTAGGTGACGTGATCGGCCATATGGCCGTGACCGCGCAGATCAACCCGATTCTGCTGGCGTGGCTGGTGGCGGCGGTGATTCGCGTGGCCACCGGTTCGGCCACTGTGGCGACCATTACCGGCGCGGGCATCGTGGTGCCGGTGGTGGGCATGATTCCGGGGGTGAACCGCGAGCTGCTGGTGCTGGCGACGGGGGCGGGGTCGTTGATCCTGTCTCACGTCAACGATGCGGGGTTCTGGCTGGTCAAGCAGTACTTCAACATGACCGTGGCCGAGACCTTCAAGACCTGGACGGCGATGGAAACCATCCTGTCCGTGGTGGCGTTGATCTTCATCATGTTGCTGTCGTTGGTGGTCTAACAGGCACACCACAAGGCAAGGGTGAAAACCCAATCAAATGTGGGAGGGGGCAAGCCCCCTTCCACATTTTTAACTGCATTTTTGCAACACAAATGGCTAGGCTTTCTGGACCAGCCCATCCGCGCGGAACATCCCGCGAATCCCACGCACCGCCTGGCGAATGCGGTCCTGGTTCTCGATCAGCGCAAAGCGCACATGATCATCCCCATACTCGCCAAAGCCGATTCCCGGTGACACGCACACCTTGGCTTCCAGCAGCAGCTTCTTGGCAAACTCCAGCGAACCCATGGCGGCATACGCCTGCGGGATCTTCGCCCAGACGTACATCGACGCCTTCGGATTCTCGACCATCCAACCCAACTCATGCAGGCCCTTGACCAGCACATTGCGGCGTTGGCGGTATTGCTCGGCGATGTCTTTTACGCATTGCTGGTCGCCCTCCAATGCTGCAATCGCCGCCACCTGCAACGGTGTGAACGTGCCGTAGTCGTGGTAGCTCTTGATCCGTGCCAGGGCGTTGACCAGTTCCGGGTTGCCCACCATAAAGCCGATACGCCAGCCGGCCATGTTGTAGCTCTTGGACAGGGTGAAAAATTCCACCGCAATGTCCTTGGCGCCGGGCACCTGCATGATCGACGGGGCTTTCCAGCCGTCGTAGACGATATCGGCATAGGCCAGGTCGTGGATCACCAGCACGTCATATTGCTTGGCCAGCGCAATCACCCGTTCGAAGAAATCCAGCTCCACGCACTGCGCGGTGGGGTTGGACGGGAAACCGAGAATCATCATTTTCGGCTTGGGGATCGAACCGCGGATCGCCCGTTCCAGCTCGGCGAAGAAATCCACGCCAGGCACCAGCGGCACCGAGCGCACCTGGGCGCCGGCAATCACGGCACCGTAGATGTGAATCGGGTAGCTGGGGTTGGGCACCAGCACGGTGTCGCCCTGGTCCAGGGTGGCCAGCATCAAGTGCGCCAGGCCTTCCTTGGAACCGATGGTCACGATGGCTTCGGTCTCGGGGTCGATATCCACTGCATAACGGTCCTTGTACCAGCGCGAGATCGCCCGGCGCAGGCGCGGTATGCCTTTGGAGGTGGAGTAACCGTGGGTGTCTTCACGCTGGGCCACTTGCACAAGTTTTTCAACGATGTGCGGCGGCGTGGCGCCGTCGGGGTTGCCCATGCTCAAGTCGATGATATCTTCGCCGCGCCGACGCGCAGCCATCTTCAGCTCGGCAGTGATATTGAACACGTAAGGGGGGAGTCGATCGATGCGCGCAAAGCGGCGCGGCGAACCTTGTTCGGCCATTGTTGCCTCGAGAGTACGTAAGCGCCCGGAACCGTCCGAGCGACGTCGGCCACTGCGGTGGCCTGCGGGGCAGACAATACGGTCGGTGATGGCCAGCTGTCCATATGCGTGGGAAAATTTTCTGCTTGGAGCAACGCATGGATATGCCCCTATACTCGACGCGGGTTTGTTCCCTCATAAGAAGGAGACTGTTCGTATGGATCAGCACAGAAAACAACCGTTGGCGCCGCGCATGGAAGCAGGCAAGGCCTTGGTGATCGCCGGTGTAAAAGGGCGTTATTCGAAGGCCACCATCGGCGATATCCCGCGGCTGTGGGAGTTGTTCGACAGTTGCATCAAGGACATCAAAAAACGTGTCGGCGGGTTCACCTACGGGGTGTGCCATAACCCCCACGACGGCGAATTCGATTACATGGCCGGCGTGGAAGTCCCGACCAAAAGCGAGGTGCCACGCAACTTTGACGTGATCGAAATTCCACCGCTCAACTATGCCGTGTTCCCGCATCACGGCCCGGTTCAGGCGTTGGAACAGACCTATGAACGCATCATGTTCGAATGGTTGCCGCACTCGGGCTACAAGGTGATGGGGGCGGATTTCGAGCGCTACAGCGCGGATTTTGATGCGCGCAAAGGCACGGGAACGGTGGAAATCTGGTTACCGATCGGAGAGCGGGGCTGAACCGGCAACCAATGTCGCGTAAACATGACATGGACCTCTGAACGTCATGTTTACGTGACTGTTATTGCTTCGGATGAAGTGCCCGGCTCAACCTGCGCTCGTAGCCAACCCGCCCCTTATAGGCCTCGCCGCTGTCCACCCACCCAAGCCCCAGATACAAGCCCATCGCCGCCACATTGTCCGTGTCCACCGACAACTCCAAGCCCTTGATCTGCGGCCATGCCTCCAGCGCCACCGCCGGCAACGCCTGCAGACACGCCTTGCCGAACCCGCGACCCTGTTGCCGGCGATCCACCTGCAAGGCATGCAGCGTAGCGCTGTGTTCATCGGCCCAATGGGGCAGGCACGGTGGGCGTTTGAGCAGGAGGAAGGCGACGGGGAAATCGTCGGCCAGCAGCGCAAAGCCTTTGACGCCGGGGCTGGGTTTAGCCAACAGGCTATTGAGCGCGCAATACATATCGCCGCAAAACGGCAACTGCTCAGGGTGAACTTCGATGGCGCTGACGTGCTGTTGTTGCATGGCAGTCAGCGCCGCGTAGTCGACGAGGCGGGTGTGCATCGAGGGTGTCCGAACGGCTGCAAGTAGGGGCGCAGTCTATCGGGTTTGGTGCAGCGACATTATTTTTCAACCGCGCCGTCCCACTTTAGTCGTCCCGATCATTCCAGCATTTTGCCCAACAACCAGCTCCCCGCCGGCCCCGGTGGATGATGCCGCGACCACAACGCATCCACCGCCACCGAGCGCGGCCAGCCGCGTGCTTTCAGCTCCACCAATTGGCCGCCGCCAAACCGTTCCACCAGCCAGCGCGGAATTGGCGCCCAGCCGAAACCCAATTGGGCCATCTCCAGCAGCATCAGGTAACTGGGGGCCGACCAGACGCGGCCGTTGGCGCGGGTTTCATTCGGGTTGATGATGCTGGCCAGACGCAGTTCGCGATGCTGTTGCAGGGCGTGCGCGGTGAGAGTGCCGAGGCGCGCCAGGGGATGTTTGGGGGACACGAACAGGGCAATTTCCGTGCGTTCTTCCACGGGCGCGCGCGTCAGGTCCGGTGGGTACACGTCCTGCTGTTCAATAAACGCGATCTGCGCGCGACCACTTTGCACCAGCGCGATCAGGTCCTCGCACTCGGCGATCAGGCATTCCAGCTCAAGGTCCGGGTAGCGTTGTTCGAATGCACTGAGGGCGACCTCGAAACGGTCGGACTGGTAGGTGTCCGACATCGCGATGCTCAGCTTAGGCTCCAGCCCCTGGGCCAGCTGGCTCGCCGCCAACTCAAGCCGGCTGCTGGCCTCCAGCACCTGCTCGGCGCGTTGCAGCAGCACATGGCCGGCGGGGGTGAGGGTCGGCTTGCGACTGCTGCGGTCAAACAGCACCACATCCAGGTCGATCTCCAGGCTCGCCACCGCCGCGCTGACGGTGGACTGGCTCTTGCCGAGCTTGCGCGCCGCCGCTGAAAACGAGCCTTGGGTAGCCGCCTGCACAAACGCCTGCAGCACTTCATGTGAGGCCATGACTATCGCCTTGATCGATGGTTATTGGTTATGAAGTATCGATTCAAAGGGTAATGATGGCAACCTTCCTCACTGTGGAGCCGGGTCATGAGCCCTAGCAAATCCCTTACCGAACGCGTGTGCCAGGCCATCGGTTTCGAAGCCCTGGCGTTGTTGATCTGTACGCCGTTGCTGGCCTGGATCATGGACAAGCCCGCCCTGGAAATGGGCATGGTCACCCTGGCGATCAGCGTGATGGCGCTGACATGGAACGTGATCTTCAACGGCCTGTTCGACCGCCTCAAAGTGCGCCTGCAGTTAGCCAACAACCCATGGACCCGCGTGCTCCATGCGTTGCTGTTCGAAGGCGGGCTGATCCTGGTATGCGTGCCGTTGATCGCGGCGTGGCTCAAGATCAGCCTGTTGCAGGCGTTCATCCTCGACATCGGTGTACTGCTGTTTTTTCTGCCGTACACCTACGTGTATCACTGGGGGTATGACGTGCTGCGCGAAAAGCTCCTACAAAAACATCCCGCCCGACGCCTCGATACGCTGCCCGGTGATCCAGTGGCTGCCGTCGGCGAGCAGGCTGGCGATCGCGCCACCGATATCGTCCGGTAAACCGGCGCGGCCCAGGGCGGTATTGCTGGCGACCATCGCGTTGAGGTCGGCGTTGTCGCGCACGGCGCCGCCACCGAAGTCGGTCTCAATAGCACCGGGGGCGAGGATGTTGACGCTGATGCCACGCCCACCCAGTTCCTTGGCCTGGTAACGGGTCAGCACTTCCATCGCGCCTTTCATCGCCGCGTAGGCCGCGTAGCCTGGCAAGCTGAAGCGCGCCAGGCCGCTGGAGACGTTGAGGATGCGACCACCGTCGCGGATCACCGGCAGCAGTTTCTGGGTCAGGAAAAAAGGGCCCTTGAATTGGATCGCCAACAGTTGGTCGAACTGCGCTTCGGTGGTCTCGGCGAAGCTGGCGTGAATGCCGATACCGGCATTGTTGATCAGAAAGTCGAAGCGATCCTGTGCGAAAACATCCTTGAGCACGCCAGCCACATCGCCGACGAAATCACCGAACGTCGCGCTCTGGCTCACATCCAGCTTCAGCATTGCGGCACGGCCGCCCAGTTGTTCGATCTGCGTTATCAGTGCCTGGGCTTCGTCGGCCTTGCT
Organism: Pseudomonas sp. lyk4-R2A-8; assembly: GCF_030209095.1. Taxonomy (NCBI): domain Bacteria; kingdom Pseudomonadati; phylum Pseudomonadota; class Gammaproteobacteria; order Pseudomonadales; family Pseudomonadaceae; genus Pseudomonas; species Pseudomonas sp. lyk4-R2A-8. Next base: position 29,180 of record NZ_JARVSS010000015.1, on the reverse strand, counting down.
GTGGTAAGTGCCGATGATATCGACGCCCTGTGCGGCAAGGTGCAGCGCGGCGTTCTTGCCCAGGCCACGGCTGGCACCGGTGATAAGTGCGATTTTACGGGTCATGGTGCAGTCCTCTTCGGATGTGAATGTAGGACTGAGTGTATTTGTCCGTCTGTAACGTGATAAACAGAACGAAACCGGAATCACTGGCCGGATAAGGCGAACAATCCCATGAACAAACTTGAGTTGCTGCGCACCTTCGTACGCGTCACCGAGCTGTCGAGTTTTACCCAGGCCGGCGAGAGCCTGGGCCTGCCGCGTTCTACCGTGTCCGAGCATGTGCAGGCGCTGGAGGAACTGCTCGGTGCACGCTTGCTGCAACGCACCACGCGCAAGGTGCAAGCCACCCAGGATGGTCGTGTGTTGTACGAGCGCAGCAAGGATTTGCTGGCCCATATGGAGGAACTCGAGGGGCTGTTTCGCCAGGACGAAGCTCAGTTGGCCGGGCGGATACGCGTGGACATGCCCAACGCCCTGGCGCGGGAGTTGATTCTGCCGCGCCTGCCATCGTTCATGGACGCACACCCGCTGATCGAGCTGGAGATCAGCGCCACCGACCGCCAGGTCGACCTGCTCGCCGAAGGGTTCGACTGCGTGTTGCGCATCGGCGCGCAGCCGGATCAGACGGTGGTAGCCCGCTCGCTGTGCAGCCTGCCGATGATCAATTGTGTCAGCGCCAGCTACCTGCAGCGTTTTGGCGTGCCACACACCTTGGCCGACCTCGCCGACCATCACTTGGTGCATTACGTACGCCCGCTGGGATCACGTTCGGCGGGGTTCGAGTATCTGCAGGGCAATAAGGTGCAACGGCTTCCCATGAAGGGGCGGGTGACGGTCAACAGCACCGATGCGTACAAATCGGCTTGCCTGGGCGGCTTCGGGATTATCCAGGTGCCGACCCTGGGCATGGCCGACGAATTGGCTCGCGGTGAACTGGTGGCGATCCTGCCGGACTATCCGCCACCGCCGTTGGATGTGGCCCTGCTCTACGCCGGGCAACGGCATTTGCCCATGCGGGTGCGGGTGTTCATGGACTGGTTGGCCGCCATGGTGCAACCCCACCCGGATGTTTGATCAAGGTGCGTCAGAACAGGTTGGTGAACAGCCAGTACAGGCTGCCCGACAGAAGAATCGCCGCCGGCAACGTCAGCACCCAGGCCATCAGCAAATTGCGGATGGTCTTCATCTGCAAGCCACCGCCGTTGGCCACCATGGTGCCCGCCACGCCGGATGACAACACATGGGTAGTCGAGACCGGCAACCCATACATATCCGCCGCGCCGATGGTCAGCATCGCCACGGTTTCCGCCGCGGCGCCCTGGGCGTAGGTCATGTGGGTCTTGCCGATTTTCTCGCCTACCGTCACCACAATGCGCTTCCAGCCGACCATGGTGCCGAGGCCCAGGGCAATGGCCACGGCGATTTTCACCCACAGCGGGATAAAGCGCGTGGCATCGTCGATCTGCTGTTTGAACAGTTGCAGTTTGCCTTGGGTGTCAGCGTCGAAGTTGCCGACCTTGCCCTTGTCCATCAGGCGAATGGTTTCGCTGGTCAGGTACATATCATTGCGCACGTTGCCGACCGCTTCGGCGGGAACCCTGGCCAGGGAGCCGTAGCCTTTGACTTCATCGCCAATGTGGCCGGCGAGGGCGGCAAGGGCCGGCACCAGTTCCGGAGTGGCCTCCTTGGTGCGCACATACACCGACAGAATCGCGCGCGGGTCGCCTGGCGCGGCCTGCGGCGCGCTTTTGACCAGCGCGGCCTGGGTCACTTCGGCCACCGCCGCAAATTGCAACGATTGTTCGGCGGGCATGGTGCGGTTCAGGGCATAAGCCATCGGCAGGGTGCCGACCAGAATCAGCATGATCAGGCCCATGCCTTTCTGGCCGTCGTTGGAACCGTGGGCAAACGACACGCCGGTGCAGGTAGCGATCAGCATGCCGCGGATCCACCACGGCGGCGGGGTGTCGCCCTTGGGGGCTTTATACAGCGCGCGGTTTTTCACGAAGGCGCGCAGGGCCAGCAACAGCAAAGCGGCAAACACAAAGCCGATCAGGGGCGACAACAGCAACGCATAACCGATCTTGGTCGCCTGGCTCCAATCCACCCCGCTGGTGCCGTCGCGCCCATGCATCAAGGCGTTCGCCACGCCCACGCCGATAATCGAACCGATCAGGGTGTGGGATGACGACGCAGGCAACCCCAGCCACCAGGTGCCGAGGTTCCACAGAATCGCGGCGATCAGCAGCGCGAAAATCATGGCAAAGCCGGCCTTGGAGCCGACCTGCAGAATCAACTCCACCGGCAACAGGGCGATGATGCCGAACGCCACCGCGCCGCTGGAAAGCAGCACGCCGAGAAAATTGAAAAAGCCCGACCATACCACCGCGAAGTGCGGCGGCAGCGAATTGGTGTAAATCACCGTGGCCACAGCGTTGGCGGTGTCATGGAACCCGTTGACGAACTCGAAGCCCAGGGCGATCAACAGTGCCACGCCCAGCAACAGGAATGGCGTCCAGGTGGTGACCTGTGCGCCCATCTCGTGCATGTCGTGCATCAGGCTGTAGGCGGTGAATAACAGGCCCATGGCAAGCACGGCGAAGAAAATGATCACCGTGACCAGGCCGGGTTTCTTGTCGAGCCGGGGTTTGGGGCCTGCCAGGGGGGCGGACGTGGAAGCAGTCAGGGAAGGGGTGGCCATGCCGGAGCATCCAGAGTGAGGAGGATGTCGCCCATGATCATTGCAGAATGTTACAGAGATGCTGCGGCACGTCAGTGTTTAGGTGATTGAAGGCGCCGTCGGTCTGCTCGTGCAGCCAGGGCAGGGCGCACTCAGTAGTCCTTGCGCTTGCGGAATGCCCAGCGTCCGGCAATCAAGGTAAACGTCGCCACCAGCGCCACCAGAATCCAGAACCCCTCCGGATCCTGGGAAAGCGGCACGCCGCCGACGTTCATGCCGAAGAAACCGGCGATGATGTTGATCGGCAGCGCCAGCACCGTCACTACGGTGAGGGTGAACAACGTGCGGTTGCTCTGCTCGTTGAGGTTGGCGGCGATCTCTTCCTGCAACAGCTTGATGCGTTCGCCCAGGGTCGTCAGGTCGTTGATGATCAGCGCGAATTCCTCGGTGGACTTGCGCAGCTCTTTGACGTCTTCCTTCTGCAACCACTGCGGCGGACGGTTGAGCAGCCGCAGCAGCGAGCCCGGTTCCAGCGCCAGCAAGCGTTACAGGCGCACCAGCACCCGGCGCATGGCGCCCAGTTCGGCGCGGTTGGTGGACACGCGCGAGGAAAGCAACTGGTCTTCGATATGGTCCACGCTGATGCTGGTCTTGCGCACGATCTGCGTCAGCACCTCGCCCTGATCGCGCAGCAAATGCACGAGCAATTCCAGCGGCGAACGAAAGCGCTCACCGCCTTTGACCGACGAACGCAATTTATCCACCGAGTGCAGCGGTTGCAGGCGCGCACTGATCAACAGCCGGCTACGCGCACACACCCACAGCGTGGAAATATCCGAGGAGACCATGCTGCTGAAGTTGAATACCACATCGTTGACCACCGCCAGCAAGGCCGCGTCGACGTGTTCGATGCGCGTGGAGCGCGAGCCTTCATGCAGCGCTTCGAAGAACTCTTCGGGCAGCTGCAGGTGAGCCTTCATCCAACGCTCGCAGGCCGCGTGGGCCAGGTTCAGGTGCAGCCATAGGAATTCTTCCGAGTCGGCCGGTTGCTGCAGTGCTTGCAAGGCCGTGGCTGAGTCGATCTGCTCGCCTTTTTCACCTGGGCGAAAACGAAAACCGTAGAGCAAGCCAAACAGGTCAGAGTCCTGGTGGCTGTGGTCGATGCTGTGGTTCATGGAGGCTCGCAGAGAAAGCGTCTGTAGGACTTTTCACAGGTTCGCGTGGGCGAATCATTGCAGGGAGATTTGACAGTTTTGTGACGGCTCGGAGGGGCTCGATACGGCGTCGACACTTTTTTTACCACCGGTCAGCTACGCTCAAGAAGCGTCTGGAACGGTCGATCCAACGTGTAAGCACCACTGTCGAAAGGGTTGGCGGGATGACAGGGATGTGGCTGTGCGTGCGCCTTTCTTCCTGTATCGAGGCTTTCCCCGATGAACGTTTTACGAGCTTCACTGAGAGCGCAGATTCTGTCGCTGCTCGGCGGTAGTCTGTTGGCGATGCTGTTGATCGCCCTGGCTTGTTTCAACTTCTTGTCCAATGGTGTGCAGAGCTATCGCAGCTTGATTGATGGCCCGTTGCACACCTCCCAATTGATCGATGAAGCCAACCTGCAATTCAAAGTGCAGGTGCAGGAATGGAAAAACGTTCTGCTGCGCGGCAAACAGCCTCAGGACCTGGAAAAATACTGGGGCCAGTTCGAGGCACGACAACACGATGTGCAAGGCATTCTGGCGCGGCTGGTCACCCAGACCGACAGCGATCCGGCGTTGAGCCGACGCATTGAAACCCTGCGCCAGGAACATCAGCAACTCGGCGTGGCCTACCAGAAAGGCCGCGACGCCTACGTGGCTTCCGGTGGCGACCCGGTGGCCGGCGACACGGCTGTCAAAGGCGTGGACCGCGCCGCCAGTGAGCAGATGAGCGCCTTGGTCAACGACCTGCGAGAGCAAGGCAACCAGAAATCCCTGGCCATCAGTGCCTATGCCGAGCGCACCGTAGTGGTGGGCCTGGGCATCATGCTGCTGTCCGGTGTGCTGATCGGTTTGTTCAGTCTGTGGTTGATCAACCGTAACCTGATCCAGCCAATACGTGGCCTGATCGACTACGTGACGCAATTGAGCCGTGGGCGTTTTGCCGAGCGAGTCGCCAGCCGGCGCCAGGATGAACTGGGTCATCTGGCCGCCGCCGCCAATACGTTGCGCGACTTCCTGGCCGAGACGTTCAGCCGCTTGCAACGCAGTGCCACCGACCTGGTCAGTGCCAGTGGCGAGCTGAATTCGATTGCCGGTCAGATGGCCTCGGGCACCCACGATCAATTTACCCGCACCGATCAGGTGGCCACGGCCATGACTGAAATGTCGGCCACCGCCCAGGAAGTTGCACGTCACGCCGCCGACGCATCCCGCGCCGCCGATGAGGCCGACCGCTCGGCGCGTGAAGGCGGCGACGTGATGCAAGTCACCATTGCCACCATCGGCCAGATGCGCACTGAAATCCTCAACACCGGCACCATCATTCGTCGCTTGGAAAACGACAGCGTGCGCATCGGCAAAGTACTGGAAGTGATTCGTGGGATTGCCGAGCAGACCAACCTGCTGGCGCTCAACGCCGCCATCGAGGCGGCACGTGCAGGGGAGGCGGGCCGCGGTTTTGCGGTGGTCGCCGACGAAGTACGCAGCCTGGCGCAACGCACCGCGGCGTCGATCATCGAGATCAACGGGATCATCCAGGCGGTACAAACCGGCGCGGTGGATGCGGCCGAGGCGATTGTGAGCGGGCAGTCATGCAGCGACAACAGTGTGGAAAAAGTCACTCAGGCCGGTGCCATGCTCGCGCACATCACGCGGGCGGTGGAGGCGATTCGTGACATGAACCGTCAGATCGCCACCGCAGCCGAAGAGCAGACCTCGGTGGCCGAGGACATCTCGCGCAATATCACGCAGATCACAACGGTCGCTACCGCCAACCTGGACAACGTGCGACGCACCGAAGCGGCGAGCCAGAACCTGCGAGGGCTATCCGGGGAGCTCAATGAAGTGACGGCGCGACTGGGCGGTTGATCGCGCATAAAAAAGCGCCACCCTCGCGGGTGGCGCAATCGTTGATCAGGAGTCCTGCTTGTCTTCGAGTACGGCGCCGGTCTTGGCGTCGAGGGTCACATCCCACTTTTTGCCGGCGGTGTCGGTCATTTCGACCTCGTAAGCCAGTACGCCGTTTTTGTGGTCCAGCTCGGTGTCGGTGATGCTGGCGCCGGCATGCTTGGCCACGGCGGCGGCGTTGAGTTTTTCGAATGGCATTACCGCGCCGGACTTGAGCAGGCCTTCAATGTGGTCCGGGCGAACATCCGCCTGGGCCAGGCCGGCAGTCAGGGTCAGAGCGGTGGCGGCGAACAGGGCAGTCAAAGTTTTCATGGGGTGTGTCCTTCTCGGTTGAGCTGTTTAAGTGGCGCCAGATTAACCGGCGCAACTTAACTCACCCTTAAAGGCGGGCTCAGAACTTATTGTCCCTGAGCAAGTCCTGCACACTCGACGACGGCCAGCGTTTGTAGAACTTGAGCAGTTCGGCGGCGCGGTTGGTGAAGATGCCGTCGACGCCGGCCTTCATCACTTTCTCGAAGTCCACCGGCTCATCCACGGTGTACACGTGCACCAGCAGGCCTTTGTCGTGGGTCAGCTTGTTCATCTCAGGTTTCACCAGGTCCGAATAGCTCTGGTCGCCGAGGTTGGTCAACTGGGCCGACGGGCCGGTGCCGATGGCGCCAAGGCGCTTGGCCTCGTCCACCCACTTTTCGAATTCGGCGGCGTCCTTGGGTTCTTGCTTGGCGTAGTACGCGGCCTTGGTCGGCTCGCCGGATTCGGCGAAGGTCTGCTTGGATTTAGGCTCGATGCTGCCTTCGCCCACCCACAGCAGCAGAATCTTCGGCGTGTTCGGCATTTCCTTCTGCAGCTCTTTGAGGCTCGCGGTTTCGAAGGTTTGCAGCACCACGCGGCCCTTGCCCTGGCCAACCCCGGTGTTGCTCTTGCCCAGCTTGGAGCCGGCGGAACTCAACCAGCCTTTATCCAGCAGTTTGTTTTTCAGGTCGGCTTCGATGCCGGGGAATTGCTTGGGTTCTTTGGTTTCGATGTACAGGCCGGGTTTGTGCTGCGGGTTGCCTTCGGCAATCTTGATGATGTCGTCCAGGCTGAGGATTTTCAGGCCGACGAAACCGGGGCGCGCGCGGTCCGGGTAGGCGGCGTTGAACCAGCTGCCGGCGTCGAGGGTTTGCAGTTCCTTCCAAGTGAATTCGTTGGCCGGCGCGTCCTTGCGCTCGGGAAACTTGGTGGCCACATCGGTGGTGCGTTGCAGATTGTTGTCGTGCAGGGCGAACAGCACGCCGTCCTTGCTGCGCTGCAGGTCCAGTTCCAAGTAGTCGGCGCCCAGGTCACGCGCAACCTTGTAAGCGGCGGCGGTGGACTCGGGGGCATCGTAGGAGGCGCCACGGTGAGCGATCACAGCGGGGTAGGGAATGCCTTCGTTGGTTGCCAATTCAGCCGGGCTGATCGGTTCGGCGGCCTGTGCATGGCCCAGGCCGAGCATCAGGGCGAGCAGCAAGGCGCTCTTAGTGAACGTGGCAGGCATAGGCGAAGTCCTTTCTTGGAGGTAGCTTTGAGAAGGGCTCCTTTTTAACAATTGATTGCGAAAGGCGCTATCACCAAACCGACATTAACGTGTGCACCCATCGATTTTCTGCCTTTTTCAGCAGGCATTGCAGTACTCTTGCCCGCAGCTGCCCCGTCAGAGGACAGCAATTTCTGCCACGCGTGTAAACCATCTTTCCAGTCCCTGTGGGACTTTTCAGTGAGGTTTAGCATGCGCATCACTTCCGAGCTTATCTGCCAGGCCGCCGACCAACTCAACGGTTTCGTCGGCCTCAACCGCAAGACCGGCCAATACATCGTGCGTTTCAGCGAAGACTCGTTCGGCATGGACGTAGCCGATGACGGCATCATTCCCTGCGCCGAATTTGTCTGGCTGCCGGCCCCGGGGCAAACCATGACCCTGTCCCGCGAGCGCATCCAGTTGCTGCTTGATCAGAATATCGACGATCGCATCCACATCACCGAACCGCTGCGGGTGTACATGCGCCGGGTGGAAATCCCGCAGATCAGTGCCTTGCGCAGTCTGGTGCAGGCACACGCTCGCGCCTAAAAGGCATAGTCGCGCTCCACCTTGCACACTCGTGTGTGAAACGCCGAATACCAGGTGGAGCGCCCTCGCTCACGCACCTCCCGGTGTTCGGCGTGGTGTTTCCAGGCCAGGATCGCCGCTTCGCTGGCCCAATACGATACGGTGATCCCCAGGCCGTGCTCCCGCGCCGACTCTACCCCGAGAAACCCCGGTTGTTCGCGCGCCAGTTCGAGCATGCGCGCGGCGGCCCGGCCGTAGCCTTGATCGTCTGCGGTGCGCAGCGAGGTGAAAATCACCGCGTAGTAAGGCGTCGCCGGGGTGCTGGCGATCATGCCGACACCGCCTGGCAGGCCTTGAGCAGCGCCAGTACCAACGGCGCGGGGGTGCCTTTGAGCGCGGCGCGTTCCGGTTGGAAAAGGGTGGCGACGAAGAACGGGTGGTCGAGCAACTCCACCGCGCGCAGATCCCCGGTCGAATCATGCCCGGAGGCGATCAGTGCCCCTGCGAGCAATGCATCGGCGAAGGTCGGGTTTACCCCGTAGCGGCAGCGATAGCCTTCTTCGATCTGCAACTGGCCGTAGGCTTCGGCGATCCGCGTGTAGGGCGCTAAACCCACGGTATCGGTGGCTTCCACCAGCGAGCACGTTAACGGCGCTATCACTGCGCGGGCGGCATTGGGCGCCAGCTCGCCGTGCTCGGCATCGGCCCAGCCCAGCACGTTGCGGGCATACTCAAGCACCGCATGTTGAAAACCGCCGCAGGTGCCGAGGAAAGGGCGCCGTTGTTCGCGGGCAAACCGAATGGCGCACAACGCGCCTGCGGTGTCGCGGTAGGGGCTGGCGGGCACGCACCAGAAACCATCGAAGCCGTGCAGTTCGGTGGCGGGCGTCACGGTGTCGGTGGCCAGCCATTGCGCGTGAACCTGCACGCCAAGGGTGTCCGCGGCCTGTTGCAACGCGATGGGAATCGCCTGGTGCGCAAGCACATCGGGGTTGTAGTCGCCGATCAGGGCAAGGTGCAGGTGAGGGGGTTTCATTGGGTGCATCCCATGGCTTGTGGTGTCCTGGCGTGCACTATAGATTGGCGCTCACGCAATCAATATTGGCGTTTACGCATATGCTCAATGCAGCCACGCACTATCAGCTCGACTATGCCGACCTCTCTCTGATCCTCGCCTTGGTGCGCGGCGGCACCCTGGCGCGGGCGGCGGCATTGCTGCGGGTGGATGTTTCCACGGTATTTCGCGCGGTGCGTCGGCTGGAGGCGGCATTGGGCCAGACCCTGTTTGAAAAGAGCCGCGCCGGCTACCTGCCCAGCGGCCTGGCCGCTACCCTGGCGCAACAGGCCGAACGCGCGGAGCAGGCGCTGGAAGCGGCGCGGATTGGCGTGGAGCAAGGTGGCGAAGTGATCAGCGGCACGGTGCGCCTGACGTGTACCGACTTGGTATTACAGGGCCTGCTGCTGCCGGCGCTGGCGCAGTTCATGCCGGACTATCCGGCGCTGGCCCTGGAACTGAGCACTTCCAATGACTTCGCCAACCTCAGTCGACGCGATGCCGATGTTGCCCTGCGGTTAACGCGCACGCCGCCGGAGCATCTCGTCGGACGTTGCCTGGGCAGCGTGTCGTATCAAGTCTGCGCCAGTAGCGATTATGCCGCCCGCCACGCAGGCCGAGTGTTGGCGGAACTGGCCTGGATCGCGCCGGATGATTTTCTGCCCGATCACCCCACCGTCGTCTGGCGTCGCGAGCACTTGCCGGGTGTGCGTCCCGGTTATCGCTGCAACAGCATGTTGTCGGTCACCGAACTGGTGCGGGCGGGGCTGGGCGTCGCGGCGCTGCCGAGTTTTCTGCTCGATCACACCCTGCAAGCCCTGGGCCCGCCACTGGCTGCGCATGACACGGCACTATGGTTGCTCACGCGCCCCGATTGCAGGGCCTTGCGCTCGGTGGTGACGCTGTTCGATGAACTGGGTCGACATGTGCGCTTGCCGCAGGGTTAAGTCTTGCGCACAAAGTGTTGATGCATTTCGCACGTCAGGCTGTCGATGTGCTCCGACAGCTGCTTGGTGATTTCCGTCAGCCGGGTGTTCTGTTCCAACAATTCCAGCAACTGCCTGTTGGTCTGCGCGGCTTGGGCCTGGCGCTCGCTGTTGGCGACGGCCAAGGCTTCGCGGTGTTGGGCATCGGCGTCGGACTGCGCTTTGTCGCGCGCAGCCTGACGGGTCTGGGCCAGCAATATCAGTGGAGCGGCATAGGCTGATTGCAGGCTGAAAGCCAGGTTGAGCAGGATGAAAGGGTACACGTCGAAATGCGTGACACCGCTGACGTTGAGCGCCACCCAGAGGATCACGATCAGGGTTTGCGCGCCAAGAAAGGCGGGCGTGCCGAAGAAGCGCGCGAACGCTTCGGCCTTCAGCGCAAACGTGTCGTTACCGAAGGTGGGGGCCAGGTGGGCATGGCGCCGGTGGAAACGCAGGTGGTCGACGGCGGCGGTTTCGGGTTTGTCTGGGGTCATGGCGGGCTCGGGTCATCAACGTTAAGACAGTGACTCACTATAGGCCTGGCCGGCTGTCTGATGCATGAATAACCCGAGCCTGCGCTCAGCGTGCGCCCCGCTCGTTGGCGAACGCGCTCACCGCCTGCACCGCCTCGCCGGTGCCTTCGCGGATCTGCACAATCACCGCGCCGGCGCGGTTGGCCAGTTCCACGCCCAGGGCGGCGCGGTCGCGCGTGCCGTCCATGCTGGTGATGGCCTGGCGGGTTTCGGCCTGGATGAGTGCGATCATGCTGGAAATTTCCGACGTCGAGCCGCTGGTGCGCGCGGCCAATTGCCGAACTTCATCGGCCACCACGGCGAATCCGCGTCCTTGCTCACCGGCGCGCGCGGCCTCGATGGCAGCGTTAAGCGCCAGCAGGTTGGTCTGATCGGCGATCGCGCGGATGGTGTTGACGATGGTGGTGATCTGCTCCGAACGCTCGCCCAGTTTGGCAATCAAGTGCGATGAACTGTCGATGTCGGCGGCAATGTCGCGCATGCCGCTGGCACTTTGCTGAATCACCTCGGCACCTTTCTCGGCGATGTCCCGGGTGGTCATGGAGATGTGATAGGCCTGCGCGGCGCTGGCGGCGTCGGCCGCGTGCTGCTGTACCCTGGCGGTCACGTCGGAGGCGAACTTGACGATTTTGCACAGGCGCCCGCCGGCGTCGTACACCGGGTTGTAGCTGGCTTCCAGCCACACCGGGTTGCCGTGTTTGTCCACCCGTTCAAACTGACCGTTGAACAATTCGCCTTGGTTAAGGCGTTTCCAGAACTCGCTGTAGGCCTGGCTGCCGGCCGTGGCCGGGGTGCAGAACAGGCGGTGATGCTGGCCCTGGACCTGCGCCAGGCTGTAACCCATGCGTTGCAGGAAGTTGGCGTTGGCGGTGATCACGGTGCCGTCCAGGTTGAACTCGATCACCGCCATGGCCCGGCCGATGGCTTCCAGTTTGCCGTGGGTTTCGCTTTCGCTTTGCAGGCGCGCGGTGACATCCATGGCGTACTTCACCACTTTGATTACACGTCCGCTGTCATCGCATACCGGGTTGTAACTGGCTTGCAGCCACACCGAATGGCCGTCGCCGGCCACCCGTTCGAACGTGCCCGACTGGAACCGTCCGCTGCGCAGGTCCGTCCAGAACTGCGCGTAATCGGCGCTGCGCGCGAACGCGGGCGTGCAAAACATCCGGTGGGACTGGCCGATCACTTGGTCGGCGCGGTAGCGCAATGTCTTGAGAAAGTTGTCATTGGCCCGCAGCACCTGACCTTGGGGGTCGAACTCAATCACTGCCATCGAACGCTCGATGGCGTTCAGCAGGTGGGTTTGCTGGGCAAGGGTGTGCTGCAGGGCGTCGATGGTTTTCTTATGGGCGTTGAATAGCATGGTCGTGTGCTCAGGCAAGCAAGCGTCTGGGGGGTTCCATGGATATGCGCCTGCCGCCGTAGGGCCTGTGCCGTACGGTTGACGTGCTCATTGCCAGCCTCCGTGTGCTGGCAGGGTGGGTGTAACAAAGGGTTCAGAGTGATCAGCCTGCCCGGAAGTTCGCCCGTGGGCGGGACCATTTTTGGGTTGACGACCAGTGAAGGCATTATGCTATCGACGGGGCGGTGCACGGAGATTTCAGACGAGATGTCATTGCGCCACTTTCAGGCGGTACACGCGAGCCGGTGGTCACTGACGCCGACCCGGTTGCGCCCGGTGTGTTTGGCGGCGTACAACGCGCGGTCCGCCGCATTCAGCCAGGCAGCCGCATCGGCGAACTCGGGCTGGAAGTCCGCCACGCCGATGCTCAGGCTCACCCGTAGCTCGGGAATATGCGCGTTACGATAATCGCTGAACGTTTCGCGCAAGTGCTCCATCAGGTGCACGGCTTTATTCAGCGACATCTGCGGCAAAATCACACAAAACTCATCGCCGCCGTACCGGCCGGCCAAGTCGTTGTCGCGCAGGTTGCGCCGCAGTTCCAGGCTCAGTTGACGCAGCACAGCGTCGCCCACGATGTGGCCATGGGTGTCATTGATCTGTTTGAAATGATCGATATCGATCAGCGCGATGGTGGCGTGGCTTTGCTGCTGCTGGCATTTATGGAACTTGAGGTTCAGCAGGTCTTTCCACGAACCGTGGTTGAGCAGCCCGGTGAGGCTGTCGATACGGCTCAGCGCACTGAGGGTACGCTTATGTTCCGAGAGTTTGATCGCCAGTTGATAGCAGACCATGCCGATGGCCATGGGGTAGAGCGTCAACATCGGCAGGCTGGCGTAGACCTCCACCAGCCTGACATCGGGGTTAAACCGCAGCCCGAAAATCAATCCGGCCACCCCTGCACCGAGCAGTTGGGCAAGCAACCCGCGCAGCAGCAAGTGCGTGCCACCTGCGGCCACGCTGTTCATGGCGATCATCGATAGCAACGTTACGCTGATCAACGGCGTGAACTGCAGCGTCGTGGCCCAGAACCCGCCCAGCACCGCGTCGTACATCAGGTTGCGTCGTTCGGCGTTGTAGGGGAATTTGGCGCGGGTCGCCAGTTGAAACGCTAGATGTGGCCAGGCAAATCCACTGGCCAGCAATAGCGCCCATACCCATCCGGGCATGCCCAGCGGGTAGAGCGCGGCGGTCACGCTGATGCAGCACATGGCCGCGCCGATGATCCTTGGCTTGTAGAGACGCCTGGCAAATGACAGCCCTTTGCCTTGTCGGTTTTCCATAAATACCTGGGTGAGTTCTTTTTTTGCGGAGGTGACGGCACTTAATCGGGCATGACCGTTGATCGGGGAAACCCTGTGAATATTGTCAGGGATTCCCGTAGGAATAATCAGTGTCCTTCCAGGCCATTTGCGCAAAAAAGACGGCGAATGCGTCAAAAGCGACCAGGAATGTCGCTCCGGCAACAGGCATTACTGCGGGCGGGGCGGGTTGATTTCATAGCCGGCCAGGAACAGGTCAATGGCCGACTCGATAACGCTGGCCTGGGTGGCCGTGTCGAGGGTGGGTTGGCCCAGCGTAATCTGCGGCCAGAACGCAAACGCCTTGAGCAGGCTCTGGATCTGGTGGGCCGCGAAGGCCGGGTCGGTGCAGGACAGACGCCCGTCCTGCTGCGCCGCGCGCACCCATTGCGTGAAGCCTTCTTCGCGTTGGCTCAGGCGCGTGACCATGTCTTGAGCCCGTTCCGGTGAATGAATGGTGGCGGCGATGGCGACGCGGGCCAGGTCGAGGAAGTTGGCGTCCGACATCATCTTCATCTTGGCTTCCAGCAAACCGCGCAGTTGTTCGCGCAGCGGGCGGTCGCTGGCGTAGATCACGTCGAGCTGCGCCACGGTGCTGGCCCAGAGTTGATGGAGTATCTCGGCGAACAACTCTTCCTTGCTGGGAAAGTGGTTGTACACCGTGCGTTTGGACACCCCGGCCGTGGCGGCGATCTTATCCATGCTGGTAACTTCGAAGCCGTTAGCCCGAAATTCGCTGATGGCCGCGCTCACGATGGCTTCGCGTTTGCGGTCGGTAAGGCGTTTAGGGGCAGTCATGGATAACGTTCGGCTCTTCGAGGGGAAATTACACTCGGTAGTTTACTTGCTCTCGCTTTTGTTGCAATCTTGAAACTACACTGTGCAGTGTAATTTATGAGCGGACCGCAGGAGTCACTCTGTCATGCCCACGATTTCATCCCGTGTCGACCCTTCCACCCCGCGCGCCAAGCAGGGCAAACGACATTTCAATAATGAGGCGCCGGTGCAGCACGCCGGGTTTGGCAAAACGTTGCGCATTTTCTGGAACATGCTGTTCAACAAACCCCGCACCACGCGCCCCGTAGGAGCCATTCCGGTCGACCCTTTAACGCGCCAGCAGTTACTGGACGCACCCGACCACAGTGTGTTTCGCCTCGGCCATTCCACCGTCCTGCTCAAGCTGCGTGGCAAGTTCTGGGTGACCGACCCGGTCTTCGCAGAGCGCGCCTCGCCATTCGGTTGGGCCGGCCCCAAGCGTTTCCACCAGCCGCCGATCAGCCTTGAAGACCTGCCCGACCTGGAGGCGGTGATTCTTTCCCACAACCACTACGACCATCTGGACCGCAATGCGGTGGTCCGGTTGGCCGCCAAGACCCGCTGTTTTCTGGCGCCGCTGGGCGTGGGCGACCTGCTGATCAAATGGGGCGTGGATGCCGACAAGGTGCGTCAATTGGAGTGGTGGGAGGGGACCGAGGTGGGCGGCATTCGTTTTGTCGCGACGCCCGCCCAGCATTTTTCCGGGCGAGGCCTGTTCGACGCCAACCAGACGCTGTGGTGTTCCTGGGTGATGATCGACGACGCGCGACGGATTTTTTTCAGCGGCGACACCGGGTACTTCGACGGCTTCAAACGCATTGGCGATCACTACGGTCCGTTTGACCTGACCCTCATGGAAACCGGCGCCTACAACGTTGACTGGCCGCATGTGCACATGCAGCCGGAGCAGACCCTGCAGGCGCATATCGATCTCAAAGGGCGTTGGCTGTTGCCGATCCACAACGGTACTTTCGACCTGGCGTTTCATGCCTGGCACGAACCGTTTGACCGCATCATGGCGCTGGCGTGGGAACGCAACGTGGCGATTACCACGCCGCCAATGGGCCGGGCGTTCAGCTTGAACCAGCCGGAACGCGGGCATGCATGGTGGCTGGACGTGGAGCCCCAGGGCCTTGAGGAGCGGCTGGTGAGCTGATGCGCCAGGTGCCTGGAAAAGGAGTTTTCAAAGTGTTTCACCCCTGCGACACGTAAGCGTGAGAGGTGCGATGATCCCGGCAAATTCACAGTCCGGGGCAGGTTTTGATGGAAGAAGATTGTAGGAAAATTTTGCGACCTTGCGCGCCTGGCGCCCTGGAACCTTACCCGACGGCCTGCCCGGCCAGCCTGTCGTCGGCGCCCGTGGGCAATCGCCCTGAGCAGCAGGCCACTCAAGGCAGCATCGCCTTCGCGACCGCGCCCCAGCCAGGCATTCCTGCCCCCAGGCAAGATGTGCCGGGGCCGATGATGAAGACCGTGCGAGACCCGGCGTTATCGCTTATTGCGTTGAGTGGCATCGAGCCTTCGGGGCCGGTGATGGTGGAAGTACCGCTGGTGCAAAACGACAGTACGTTTGCACCCTGCCAGGCATTGGCGCGCAGGCGTATAGGCGTTGCCGACCGCTATACCCGTGGCGATGCGCACGAACCGATCGAACATCGAGCGACGTTCACCCATGCGCTGGACAGGCTGAGCCGCGCCGGTGCGCAACTTGTGCCTGTGCCTGCCCGGCAGGCCGATGCCAGTCTGCGATTCGATCTGCATACCCACAATGAAATCGATGCGTTGGTGAGTGAATACCGACTCGATGCCCTGGTGTCGGACAGCCGCAGCAGTGCGTTCCATGACGCGTGCTGGGGCGGTTACGCCAGGCTGGGCGAGCCGCTTGAGGACGGCGCGACGCTGTGGTTCTACGTGGCGCGGTGGTCCAGGGATTCGCTGCCCGCGCTGGTACAGGCTTATCGCAGTGCTGGTCAGGGCCAGCCGCACGCCTACTCGCCGCGTTGAACAATCGCACGCAGTGAAGTGCTCGCATCACGCAGCCTGGGAAGAGGGGAGTTTTTAGACTGGCGCACGGATCAACGGTGATCCTTCGTCGTTTCTTACCCTTCCTGGGAGGTGGTTTATGTTTGGCATGGGTTACGGTGTGAGTACGGTGGTTAAGCACGCTGTGCAACTGATGGGATTGAACGCGCCTGCGCCGGTATCAAGGCCTGTTCCGCCGGGAACCGAATACGCGAGTGTTCGTGAACTTGGAGAGCAGATGGCCCGGCCGGGCGGGCTGACGTCGGTCGAGCTGGTCAGTTACCTGCAGCAGCGAATTCGAACACTCGACCCCGCCTTGAGCGCCGTCATCGAACTCAACCCGCAAGCATTGGACATCGCCCGCGAGCTTGATTGCGAGCGCGCCAACGGCAGAGTGCGCGGGCCACTGCATGGCATCCCCGTGTTGCTCAAAGACAACATCGAGACCGCGGACACCCAGCAAACCAGCGCCGGCGCCTTTGCCCTGGTGGGCGCCCCGGCCGCCCAAGATGCATTTATCGTCGAACGCCTGCGCCAGCAGGGCGCGGTGATCCTGGGGAAAACCAACCTGACTGAGCTGGCAGGCTTTCGCGGTGGCCCCGACGGCATGAGCCGCCGGGGCGGCCAAACTCGCAACCCTCACGATGCCGACGCGCCCGTAGGCGGCTCGAGTTCAGGCTCGGCGGTGGCGGTCGCGGCCGGCCTGGCACCATTGGCGGTCGGCACCGAAACCAATGGTTCGATCGTCGTACCGGCCGCGTTCAACGGTGTGGTGGGGCTCAAGCCCAGCGTGGGCGTATTGAGCCGCAGCGGTATCATCCCGGCCAGCCACCGACAGGACACGCCAGGGCCCATGGCCCGCACGGTATTTGACAGCGCACTATTGCTCAACGCCTTGTCGGGCAGTGACCCCCACGACGCAGCGACTACTCAGGCACCCACAGGGATCGACTACACCGCATTGCTCACGCCCGGCGCGTTGCAGGGTAAACGTATCGGGTATCCCGCAACGTTTTCTGCCGACGGCGAAAGCCTGCCGGTGGACAACAGCCCGCAGTTTGCGCAAACGCTTGAAGTGCTCCGCACCCAGGGGGCACAGCTTGTGCCGGTTAACATTCGCCTGGCGGATGCCTCGCGTTATGACGAGTTACTGCTTGCCGATGTAAAGGACGAACTCAATGGCTACCTGGCCAAGCGCGATGGGTTGCCGGTGAAGTCTGTGTCTGAGTTGATCCGTTTCAACGAACAGCGCGACGGCACCGACACGGACCACCAGCCATTACTCAAGGACATCGAAGCCTCCACCCTGAGCGCCGAAGAACGCGCGCCGTTATGGGATGCGCTCATCCAGGCCTTTCGCGATACGGTGGACGAGCTGATCGATCAGCAATCCCTGGACGCCCTGGTCTCGGATTTCGAAACCAACAGTTACTTCGCAGTCGCCGCGTCCGGCTACCCTGGCATCAGCGTACCGTCGGGCAAGGATGCAAATGGTGCACCCACCAGTGCCTACTTCTTCGGTGCACGCTGGTCGGAGCCGACGCTGCTGGCCGTGGCGCATGGGTATGAGCAGGCGGCAAAAGTGCCTGCCAGGCCTGGGTTGTGACTACGCACTGTTCCAGCCCCTGGCCTGCTGTCAGGCCCCATTGGGTTGCGGCGAGGACCCGTCGAGGGCAGCCGTTGTCGAGCCCATCAGGCGCGAAATGACGCTTTGCGCCGCGGGCTCGGTGGGTGAGGTGCCAAACCGGCGCGTACGCATTCCCCACCCCGGCGCAAACCCCGGAAAAAACACCAGCCCTTCAGCCTCCAGCCGAAACGCCAGGGCCAGGCGGGTGTCATCGTCCACCTCTCCCAGGCTTTCGAATTGTTGAAGCGCACTCACCGGCACCCCGGCCTGGCGGGCCAGCTCTTCGCGGCTCCAGCCGAGCATGGCGCGCGCCTGCACGCTGTGTTTGGCGGTGAATTGGTGAAGCACGATCTGCTGGTCTACAGAAGAGCTCATTGCCAGAGAGGACATGGGATTTCTCCAGGGTTCGACGAGTGAGGGGTTACTATACTGTGTTTTTGTACAGTTGTTTTGACCGCTCATCCCCTCGAAGTTTTCCCCGTGCCGCGTCGATGCCGATAACCGGGTGCACGACACAGATCGCTCGCCAGCAGTGGTTTACAGCTCTTCGGCCCCCGGCACCTCGCGAACGATCAAGTGGTCCAGGTTCTCGATATTCGCGCTGAACACCCCGAACGTCTGTTCGGGGTTTTTCTTGCTGGGCACCTGCTTGAGTTCCGGCGTCACTCCATAGAAAAAACAATACAACGCCCGCTCGCTGGCGACCGCCGCCTTGATCTGCTCCAGAAATGCCTTGCGCTTGCGGTAGTTGTCGATGAGCTTTTTGCTCAGGTAGACATTCACCGAATAGGGCTTCTTGTCGAGCCACACCTTCTTTTCGAAATCGATGCGAAAGCTGTTGGTGTAGTCCTTGATCTCTTTGATTTTGCCCCAGTAGATCAGGCCCTTGTTGTCCTGCAGGTATTCGATCTTTTTGAAAAAGGTCCAGTAGGTCGCGGTGTGCTCGCCGATCTTCAACGGCATGCTCTTCAGCTTGTCCTTGTCGTCGATATTCGACACGTAGCACTCCACCGGGTGGGCGAATACGCTGGTTTTATCCGGCGTAGCGTCGCTGCCGCTGACGGACGTACCGATGCGTGTCGGGGGTGTTTTCGTCGGATTTTGTGGGGGCTGTCCCTCAGTATTCACGGTCGAGGCTTTACGCGGGTAAGTGCGCCGCGTCAGTACGAATTCCGATGGGAAATTATCCTCGCGGTCGTCCTCGTTTTCGCCGTCCGTACCTTTGTGCGTACTCGCGTAGCGGCAGCCGTCGATGTGCTGGGTGCCGGTCTTGTTCTTGAAATGCGGCGTGCGCTGGTAGTTGACGTTTTTCGCATTGAACGTGCTCAGTGTGTTGCTCGCCTTGAAGGCGGCACGGCACGCGTCGTTGGGGCAGAGGAAGCTGTCGGTGTCGGAGTCGAAATCGGCGGTTTCGTCGAAATTCAGCTCTCGTACATCATAGATCGACAGCTTCTCGTCGAGACTCAGGCAGTAGGCCGTGTCGAATTTCATGGGGCTCGGGTCCGTGAGAAAGTTCGCTATTAATAGCCGGATCCCGAGTAAATATCAGCAAGAACCTGCAACGCGCCGCCCACTCAGGAAGCACAAGGTACCCCCCAGTGCGGTCAGCGCACCCAGCGCATAGAACATGCTGGTCGGTGCCGCATTGATCAACAGATAGCCACAGATCACCGGGCTCATCGCCCCGCCGAAGGCCGCCAGGTTCTGCGCTCCGTAGTAACTGCCGCGCAAGGCGTCGGGGGCGATGGTGTCGATAAACAGGAACTCGGACGGGTAGATGATCATCTCGCCCAGGGTGAACACGAACATCGCCACGCACCAGCCCAGCAGGCCGTCGGCCAGGCTGAAGCCGATCAGCCCGGCGATGAACAGCGCGGTGCCCAGCATGATCCAGTAACGCAATTGTTCGCGCTTGAGAAAGCGGCCGATCTGGTACTGCATCAGGATTACCGTGATGGCGTTGCACGCCAGCACGGCGGACAGAATCTTCAGCGCCTGCTCGGGCTTGTAGGCCACCAGCAGAAACTGCGACAGATAAAGCGTGTAGCGCCCGTGGACAATGGTGCTCAACAGGCTGCCGCTGGTGAACAGGATCAGCGTGCGGTCATTGCGCAAGGTACGCAGGGTGCTGAAAAAACTCAGCGGCCTGACGCTGTCGTCGTGCTGGGTGGGTGCAATGCCGATCATCAGGAACACACTGCCCAAAGCAATTGCACTGGCAATCAGGAACGGCGCCAGTTGCATATGCCCGGCAATCACCACGCCCACCATCGGGCCGGTGGCGTAGCCGACGTTGGTCAGGGTGTAGCGCAGGGAAAACACCTTGGCGCGCTCGCCCACCGGCAGGTTCTCGCTGATGATCGCCTTGGAACCGATCAAAAACAGCGCCGACGCAGCTTCGGTGATCACCAGGGTCAAGGTGGTGAGGTAGAGGTTGCTGGCAAAGGTCAGCAATAGAAACCCGATGGAGCTGGAGAGCATCGCCAGGATCAACAGCTTGCGCTTTTCCAGACGGTCGATGATGTAGCCGCCGTAGAGGCCCAGCAGGGTGGCGATAAACACCGCAACCCCCATCAGCAGGCCGATGTCCTGCTGATTCAAGCCCAGGCGGGTGCTCAACAGCAGCGCCAGCAACGGGCTGGTCATGGCGCGGCTGACCACAATGGTCACCGAGCAGATCATCAGGCGGCGGATTACCAGGGAGTAGGTGGCCACGGTGGGGGCGAGCGTCCTAGTGAGTACTTGATGACAACACAGGGCAAATGTAGGAGGAGGCAAGCCCCTCCTACATTTTTTAGACCGAGTTATTGGCCGGCATTAATGGTGATCTTCCCGACCGCCCCTTGCTCCAGGTCCCACTTCTTCAGGATCTTGCCGTAGGTGCCATCATCGATCATGCCCTGCAACGTCTCACTGATCGCCGTCACCAGCTCAGTGTTGCTCTTCTCGATGCCCAGCCCGGTGAACTGCTTGGAAATCGCCTGACCCACCGGCTTGTACTTACCCTTGTCCAACGACATCAGATAAGGAAGGGTCTCGCTGCCCTGCATCGCCGCATCCAGGCGGTTCTGCTGCAACTGCGCCCGCGCGTCCGCCGAGCCTTCGGTGCCGATCACCACAATGGCCGGCTTACCCGCCGCTTCGCAGTGTTCCTTGCTCCACGCGGTAATTTCCGACGGCCAGGTGGTACGGCGGCTGGTGCCGACCTTTTTACCGCACAGGTCAGTCAATTCCTTGATCTCTTCACGCTTGGCCAGGGTGTACAGCTGTGGGCCGCTGGTGAAGTAATCGATGAACGTCACCGATTTCTGACGCTCGGCGGTGTCGCTCATACCCGACAGCACGATATCCACGCGTTTGGTGGTCAGGCCGCTGAGCATTTGCTCGAAGCCGGTTTCCTGCCACTTGATCTTCACGCCCAGGCGCTCGGCCAGGGCGTTGCCCAGGTCGAAGTCAAAACCGGTGAGCTGGTTGGTGGCCGGGTCCTTGAAGTCCATCGGCGGGTAGTTCGGCACGATGGCCGCGCTGATTTCGCCTTTATCCTTGATGGCCGCCGGCAACGCCGCTAACACTGCGGAGGAGGCCATCAGGCCGGCGAGCAGGGTGGGGAGGAACATGTTTTTCATGGGGGCGTTCTCGTTAGTTTTTTAGTTAAGTGCGAACGGCAGAAATAAAGCTTTGGGTACGCGGGTTTTGTGGGCTTATTAGAATGTCTTCGGGGCTGCCGGCTTCCACAATCTGGCCGGCGTCCATAAACACCATGCGGTTGGACACTTCACGGGCAAAGCCCAATTCATGGGTGACCACGATCATGGTCATGCCGGTGGTGGCCAAATCGCGCATCACCGACAGCACTTCGCCGACCAGCTCCGGGTCGAGGGCTGACGTAGGTTCGTCAAACAGCATCAGCTTGGGGCGCATTGCCAACGCGCGGGCAATCGCCACACGCTGTTGCTGGCCGCCGGACAATTCCACCGGATAGGCATTGCGCTTGTCCGCCAGGCCGACGCGGGCCAGCAATTCCAAGGCATCCTCGGTGGCTTCCTTGGGCGAGCGCTTGAGCACCTGGCGCGGGCCTTCGATGATGTTCTGCAACACCGTCATGTGCGGGAACAGGTTGAAGCGCTGGAACACCATGCCAGTGGCCAGGCGCTGGCGGGCGATCTGCACTTCGTTCATCTCATGCAGCTTGTTGCCGACGACCCGATAACCCACCAGTTCGCCGTCGACCCACAGGCCGCCCTTGTCGATTTTTTCCAGCTGGTTGACGCAGCGCAGCAGCGTGCTTTTACCCGAGCCGGACGGGCCGATGATGCACATGACTTCGCCTTGCTCGACCTCGATATTGATGTCGCGCAGCGCGTGAAATTGGTCGTAGTACTTGTTCAGGTTGACGGCCTTGACGATGCTTCTCATGGGGCAAATCTCCTCAACCCAGGCTTACGAGCGCTTGCCGGCGCCGCGGGCAAAACGACGCTCCAGGCGGCTTTGGCCAAATGAAAGAACGGTCACCACCGCCAGGTACCAGATACCGGCCACCATCAGCAGCTCCATCACCCGGGCGTTGGCGTAGTAGATGTTCTGCGCGTTGTGCAGCAGCTCCGAGTACTGAATCACGCTGGCCAAGCTGGTCATTTTCACCATGCTGATGAACTCGTTGCCTACTGGCGGAATGATCACGCGCATGGCCTGCGGCAGAATGATCCTACGCAGCGCCTGCAGGCTCGGCATGCCGATGGACTTGGCGGCTTCGTACTGGCCGGTGTCCACCGACAGCAAGCCGGCGCGCACCACCTCGGCGGTGTAGGCGCCCTGGTTGATGCTCAGGCCGAGCAGGGCGGCCACGAAGGGTGTCATCAGGTCGACGGTGTCGATGCTGAACAGGCCGGGAATCGCGATCACCGGGAAGATCAACGCCAGGTTGAACCACAGCAGCAACTGCAGAATCAGCGGCGTGCCGCGAAACAGCCAGGTGTAGGTGATGGCCACGTAACGCAGGATCGGGTTGGCCGACATGCGCATGATCGCCGTGATCACCCCGATCACCACGCCCAGCGCCATCGCCAGGATCGACATGATGATGGTATTGGCCAAGCCCCACAGGATCGCTTCAGACGTCAGAAACTGGCCGATGTAGGACCATTCGATCTGGCCGTTGGCGAACGCGCGCAACAACGCGGCCATTACGATCACGATCAACGTGGCAAAAAACATGCGCCCGTAATAACGCCGCGGCACGTGCTCGTACTGCGTGATATCGAACTGGTTTTCGGACAGCTTGCGCTCTATTTCCAAGCGCTCGGCCGGAGTTTGGTTCATGGTGATTCTCCAAAAAATACGTGTTGCCTGATCGTTCCCACGCTCTGCGTGGGAATGCATCCCGTGACGCTCTGCGTCACTCTTGCGCACGGCTCGGTGGGAGGCGGAGCATGTCCACGCGGAGCGCAGGAACGATCTTCAAATTCTGAAACCGGTATAGGTGTCGGCCCATTGCTGCTGAGCCGCCAGTGCAATCTTCAACCGCCCAATCTGCTCCCTAACCCGCTCCGGCGCCGTCCCACCCCAGCCACTGCGCGCCGCAATCGCCGCTTCCAATGTCAGGCAGTCCCGCACCTCGGGCGTCAACCTTGCATCCACCTCCGCCAACATCGCCGGCGAGGCTTCCCACAACTCGATCTCATGCTTCTCACAGGCCTGCACCAAAGCGCCGGTAATCTCGTGGGCCTCCTTGAACGGCACGCCACGGGTAGCCAGCCAATCCGCCACCTCAGTCGCCAAGGTAAAGCCCATCGGGGCCTGGCGCCGCAACTCCTCCACCTGGACTTTCATGGTCGCGACCATCCCGGCCATGGCCGGCAGCACCAGCAGCAAGGTGTCCACGCTGTCCAATACACTGTGCTTGTCTTCACTCAAATCGCGGTTGTAGGAGAGTGGCAACGACTTGAGCGTGGACATCAACCCGGTCAGGTTGCCGATCAAACGTCCGGCTTTGCCCCGTGCCAATTCGGCAATGTCCGGGTTCTTTTTCTGCGGCATGATCGAGCTGCCGGTGGCGTAGGCATCGTCCAACACGACCCAACGAAACTGGCGCGACGACCACAGGCAAAACTCCTCCGACAGCCGCGAAATATTCACCCCGAGCATGCCTGCCACAAACAGGAACTCCGCCACATGGTCACGGCTGGCGACAGCGTCGATGGAGTTTTCGCACGGCCCGGTGTAGCCCATTTCCTTAGCCGAATGCTCCGGCTGCCGCGCAATCGCCGAGCCCGCCATCGCGGCGGCGCCCAATGGCGACAACGCCGTACGTGCATCCCAATCCACCAGGCGCTGTACATCGCGCAACATCGACTGTGCGTGAGCCAGCAAGTGATGGGCGAACACGATGGGTTGCGCCTGCTGCAAATGGGTAAAACCGGGGCAGATGCTCTCGACATGTTGCTCGGCCTGCGCCACCAACGCCTGCTGCAAACCCAGCACCTCGGTGGTGATGGTGCGCGCATGGTCGCGCAGGAACAGGCGCAAATCGTTGGCGGTTTGATCATTGCGCGAACGCCCGGCGCGCAACTTGCCGCCCAGGGCGCCCAGGCGTTCGGTCAATACGCGTTCGATAAAGGTGTGCACGTCCTCGTCATCCTGGGTCGGATGCAGGCGGCCGGCGGCGAAGTCATCGCCGATACGGTCCAGGGCCTCGAGGGTACGCAAGGTCTCCGACTCGTCCAGTAAACCGGCGCGCTGCAACTCACGGGCATGGGCACGGGAGCCGGCCAGGTCGTAGGGCGTCAGGCGGAAATAGCGCTCAGGGCAGCGCGACAACGCGGCCAACGCAGCAGACGGGCCGGTCTTGAAACGCGCGCCCCAAAGGCGATCGGTGGGCTGAGACATAGATGTTCCTCACGCTTGTTTTTAGAAGAGTCGGAGGCAGTAACAATCAAATTTCAATCGGGTTGAATCGACGTCTGACGCGCCGTATTCAAGGTTGCCAAGGGCGGATGTTTATGTTCATTATCGCCGCCTGGCTATGTTCAAGGATTGGGTTGAA
The DNA here is from genome assembly GCF_030209095.1 of Pseudomonas sp. lyk4-R2A-8. Taxonomy (NCBI): domain Bacteria; kingdom Pseudomonadati; phylum Pseudomonadota; class Gammaproteobacteria; order Pseudomonadales; family Pseudomonadaceae; genus Pseudomonas; species Pseudomonas sp. lyk4-R2A-8. Next base: position 4,521 of record NZ_JARVSS010000015.1, on the reverse strand, counting down.
GCCTGTTGAATATGGCACTAGAGGTCAACGCGTATTATGGAAACTCCACTTTCCACTTCTGGAAACCTGCCGCCCAAACCCGGCGCACGACCGCCCCTGCAACTCAGTGGTTTGGACTTCAAACTGCTGCGGGTATTTATGGCCGTGGTCGAGGCCGGCGGCTTCAGTGCTGCGCAAAACGAGCTGAATGTGGGCCTGGCGGCCATCAGCAAACAGATCTCCGATCTGGAAATTCGTATCGGCATGCGCCTGTGTACGCGCGGCCGGGAAGGCTTCGGGCTGACCGAAGAAGGCAAGTTGGTGTATCAAGCGTCCATCGAGTTATTTACCTCGGTGGACAGTTTCAGAGACAAGCTTAGTTCGGCGCAAAATGAACTCATTGGCGACCTTAGTGTGGGCGTTATTGATAACACTGTGTCCGACGTTAATTCCCCGCTGATTACCGCACTGGGCAACTTACATAGCCAATCGCCAAAAGTTAGATTACGCCTGCACGCCTCGCAACTGGATGAAGTTGAACGCGGCGTGGTGGAAGGGCGCTTGATTGTCGGCATCGTCCCCGTCTACCAGCGCCGCGAAGAATTTGACTACTTCCCGCTCTACGAAGAAAAGGCCCACGCCTACTGCGCCGTAGGGCACCCGCTCTTCACCGCGAACGACATAACGCCCGAGGTGCTGCGCCAATACGAAGTGGTCAACCATCGGTATGCGATCCATCGCGACAAGACTAATTTCGTCAACTACGACAGCCAATCCGCCTCAGCCTCCCAGGTTGAAGCGGTCGCCATCCTGGTGCTGACCGGCCGCTTCATCGGTTTCCTGCCCGAACACTACGCCGCACCGCTGGTAAGGGAAGGACGCCTGCGCGCACTGTGCCCGGAGCACGTTCACCTGAGCACCGCCTTCAACCTGATCCTGCGCCACAACGCGCCGAGAAGCCCGCTGGTAAAAGCTTTTGCCACCGCCCTGGGCGTAAACCTCAAAGCCACCACATAAACCACTCGCCGAACACAGATCAACGGGCTGAAAAAGGTTAAATGTGGGAGGTGTCGAGCTTTGGCGAGGCTGCGATGGGATCGATTCGGTTTCCCTGTCAAACTTCTCCACCCGCATCGCCTTTTCCTCCAGGCCGTTATCGTTTTCGACGCGAACAGTGGAGTTGTTATCAAATTCAGGGGGGCGTCAGCGTTTTCATGGCTGCAGTAAGTAGCTGGAGGCTATGAGCAAGAGCGGTTCGAACGTTTGATCCTACCTCCCCATGCCTGTGGGCTAAGGATGGGCGTCCGTCGGATGACTGCTATAGAGCTTTGCAATAGAGCATCCACGAACTATCATTCTTCCCAGTCTTCCCTGCCCAGAGAGGTGTTCTCTATGTCTTCTGGAACGATCTTCACTAACAATCGAACGCAAAATATTCGTATCCCTGCTGACATGCGCTTTCCTGCGGGGGTGAAAACTGTCGAGGTCCGCGCTGTGGGACGCGAGCTGATCATTTCGCCGGTTGAAAACACTTGGGACAGCTTTTTCCTTGCAGGCGAATCGGTATCTGATGATTTTATGGAAGAGCGCGCCGATCAAACCCAGCAAGAGCGAGAGTCTTTTGATGATTAAGTACATGCTTGACACCAACATCGTGATCTACATCATCAAGCGTCGGCCCATCGAAATACTGGAAAAATTCAACGCGAACGTAGGGCGTATGGTGATTTCTTCAATTACCCTCGCAGAGCTGATGCATGGAGCAGAAAAGAGTCAGCTCGTTGAGAAAAATACGCGAGCCGTGGAAGACTTTTCTTCCCGGCTCGACGTCCTTAACTACGATGACAAGGCCGCCTTTCACTACGGCTCGATTCGTTCGGATCTGGAGAAAAAGCGCACGCCTATCGGTGTAAATGATCTCCACATCGCCGGGCACGCTAGAAGCGCAGGCTTGGTATTGGTGACCAACAATGAATGTGAGTTCAAGCGCGTAAATGGCTTGATTGTGGAGAACTGGGTAGCGGCTTAAAGCGATCCCTGAAAACCACCACTCGAATCACCGCTGCAACCGAGCCCGCTTTTTCTTCCTCGCATGAAAATGCCGAAAATGCGCATCCTGTGCCGCCGCCAACAACTCCCGATCCCCACGTGTATCGCCCCAGGCCCGCAGCCGATACTCGCCCAAATCGCCATACACCGCTTCCAGCCGTAGCACCTTATTCTCACACCGGCAGTTATTCCCGGTGAGCTTGCCGGTCAACACCCCGTCGACCACCTCAAGCTCCGTGCCAATCAACTTGATCCCCAGCCGATCGGCAAACGGCTGCAACACCAACGCCGGCGACGCCGAGCACAGCGTCACCACCGCCCCCGAGCCCAATTCCTGCTCCACCGACAAAACCCCCGCCGGGCGCATCAACCGCGCCCAATTGCGCTGGCAATACTCCTCGGCCTTGCGCTGCACCCACGTCTTCTCCACCCCGGTCATAAAGGTGCGGATCAACTGCGCCTTCAACTCATCCCGGCTGATCTGCCGTAGCAAAAAGCGCAGCCCCGGCACCGCCAGCTTGACCATCCGGCCATAAAACTCGCCGGTGCCGAAGGCAAACTTGAGGAAGGGCACGAAACTGTCGTGGTGGGTAAGCGTGCCGTCGAAGTCAAAGACGGAGAGTACTTTGGCGTCAGCGGGGCCGGCTTCGAGCATGTCTGGGTTCACGGGGTGGCCTCGGTCCTATCTAGTATTTTTTAAGCGTGCATCAGGTGTGACAGCAGGAGTCTACTCCCGTGCCAATCTTCCGACCTTGGCGTAAAGCCCTTCGGTGAAAGCCTCTCGATCACTTGACCGGTGACAACGCTGATGGCAATTGGGGCACAAGGCTACAGCATTGGTGATGCGATCCGAACCCTTCTGGGCCAGGTGCTTGACGTGATGTACTTCAAGAAATGGCTGGCCATCATCTAGATTAAACGGCGCAAACATCCCGCAACCCTCGCAAATCCCTGCCGCTTGCTGGCGTACCCAGGCCCGTACCTCCGGGGCGCGTACGTAGGATGTGCTGGTGGTACTGACTTGTTGGGGAGCAGCTATGCCTTCGGGCTTGGTCTTGATAGGTTTGCTTTGAAGCTTTGCTGCACGCCGCTCCAGCAACCCTTCATCAGACGTAGGGGCGTTATCTTGAGATTCAACGATACCCCGCTGCGCAAGTATCCGAATGATACGAGAGACGACTCCCGAGCCGACATTGTTTGCGGCTGTGTAACCAGCAACCGGCTTCTGATTCAGTGTCTCAAACACGGCGGAAATATTGCGCATGCGATAGTCGACTGACGCAGAGGACCTAGCGCTCAGCGCACCGGCGCGTAAAAGCTCGTGCTCGACTGATTTTTTATATGGCTGGCCAGCGTCTTCCAGCTTCAACATCTTAAGATAAGCATCAACGGAAGCTTCAAGCTCCTCATCGCTCCATCCAGTATTATCTTTTTGCGTATCCATAAAGCCGCCGAGGGTAGAAAACCCTCGGACGATACTGAGTAGCCATTATTGCGTCTACGAAATTTCCTACAAGTTGCTGGGATTTGGCGGTCATCTGCATTAGTAGATTCGCGGCTTCATTCGGAAAGTTTGAGCGAACCTACGCCACCACGGAGTCCTTGCTGACTCTTTCCGATAGGTTCGATTGACCAACAGACATGGCATGTCTCGAAGGCGAATCCAGCCTTCATCCTGCCAGTGCAGCAAGTTCAACGACATCTCCGGCCAATCCAACATGCTCAACAGCGGTCGCTCCACCGTCCGGGGCTGGAGCTCGTCGCGCAATGTCGGAACGACTTCATGAGTGAGCCAACGCCTTAACAGCCTGTTCTCTGGGGCGTAGTGATAGACGAGCAGTGCGTATGCACCGGACTCGCTGATCATCAGCAATTCTTCTGGTTGACCGTGGAACAGCAATTTCAGGTATTGCCGTTGATCGGCATCGAGCTTACGAGTCGTTCGTTCATCCAGGCAGTAACCCATCAAGCGCCCGAGGTCGCGCGCGCAGAACCACGGTTGGTTTTCTAAAAGGAGGGCATGTAGGGGAAGATGATGTCTGGTGAACACGACGGCAATAGAAAGCTCAGGTATTACTGCACTCTTGGCCGTCGGTAAGTCGAGCAGATATTGGTTAGGCATTTCCTATGACCTCTACGTGATTTTCAGGAGGGCCAAGGGCCCAACGTAGAGAGCGGATTCAAGAAACTCCAACAGGCATTGCCCTTCATGCAGCATCACGTCCCCATGACTAAAGTTCAGGCGGATTTCTGCTATACGATCAGGGTTAGCATCTACGTTGGGCGTTTCTTAGGCACCGGCGGACGAGGCTATCAGTATCGAAGTTCGCATCAATCGTTTTGTGGATGATCCTTTTGTAAGACAGTTCCTATTCAAATCATGAGCGCATAAAAAAGCCCTGAACAAGTCAGGGCTTTTCAAGGGTGCTTAACTCAGGAATCAATCCCAGCTCAGCGCGCCGCCGGTCTGGTACTCGATCACGCGGGTTTCGA